>DASYSN010000070.1:0-13644 GCA_036003305.1 Thermoanaerobaculia bacterium | reverse complement strand
TGGGGATCTGCGGGTTGATCTCCTGCAGCGGCGGGAACGGCTCGTGGACGATCTTGTACGAGATCGACGTCAGCGAGTCGCCGCCAAACGGCTTGCGCCGCGTCAGGCATTCGTAGAGGCAGATGCCGAGGGAGAAGATGTCGGAGCGGCCGTCGACGGGAGCGCCTTTGATCTGCTCCGGCGCCATGTAGTTCGGCGTGCCGAGGAACTGGCCGGTGGTCGTCAGATTCGAGACGCCGCTCGCGATTTTGGCAATGCCGAAATCGGTGATCTTGGCGCGCATGCCCTCGAGAAGGATGACGTTCGCCGGCTTCACGTCGCGGTGGACGATCCCCTTCGCATGCGCGAAGTCGAGCCCTTCGGCGACTTGCGCGATGACGTCGCCGATCTGTTCGAACGTGAGGGGGCGTCCCTGCTGCAGGACCTCCTTGAGGTTCTGTCCCTCGACGTACTCCATCGCGATGAAGGAGACGCCGGTCCCATCGTCCTGCCCGATGTCGTGAACGGTGACGATCGCCGGATGGTTGAGGATGCCGGCCGCCTGCGCCTCACGGATGAAGCGCGCCTGGAACTCCTTGGTCTCGTCGTCGTCGGCGTGGGCGGCGGGCCGGATGGTCTTGAGCGCGACCAGGCGGCCGATCAGCGGATCTTTGGCGAGGTAGACGATTCCCATCGCCCCCTTGCCGAGCTCACGCACGACTTCGTAGCGCCCGAGCTTCACCTGGCCCGTCTCTCCGGACGCGGACGCTCCATAGGCCGACAATGATATCTCCCCGCTTCGGAGTTTAATTTATGATTCCCGGCCTGTTCATGAATTCCCACCGCGAGGACACGCTCTATGAAAGTCTATTCGGGATCTGAAATCCGGAACGTCGCGGTTGCCGGTCACAACGACACCGGCAAGACGACGCTCGTTTCGCAACTCCTGTTCAACGCCGGCGCGACCACGCGCCTCGGACGCATCGAAGACGGGACCACCACCACCGACTTTGATCCCGATGAAATCGACCGCAAGCACTCCATCTCCGCCGCCATCGGCTTCGCGGAGTGGAAGAACACCAAGATCAACCTCCTCGACACGCCCGGCTTCGGCATCTTCCTGATGGAAGCGCGTGCCGCGCTGCGCGTCGCCGACGCCGCCGCGATCGTCGTCAGCGGCGTGACGGGCGTCGAGGTCACGACCGAGAAGGTGTGGAAGTTCGCCGACGAGTACTCGCTCCCGCGCCTCATCGTCATCAACAAGCTCGATCGCGAGCGCGCGTCGTTCTCCCGCACGCTCGAAGCGCTGCAGAAGAAGTTCAGCAAGAACGTGATCCCGCTCCAGCTTCCGATCGGCGAGGAGCACGCGTTCAACGGAATCATCGACCTCGTTTCGATGAAGGCGCTCAAGTACGCGAACGACGCGTCCGGCAAGTTCGAGACGGTCGACATCCCGGCCGAGCTGAAGGCCGAGGCGGACGACTGGCGCGAGAAGCTGATCGAGAAGGTGGCCGAGGGCGACGACACGCTCATGGAGCGCTTCTTCGAACAGGGCGGCCTCTCGCAGGAAGAGTTGCTCGACGGTCTCAGGCGCGAAGTGGCGCATCACCAGATCTTCCCGGTGCTGCTCGCGAGCGCAGGGCACAACATCGGCGGACAGTCGATCCTCGACGCGTTCGTCTCGCTCTTCCCCGCCGCCGACGAAGCGAAGTCGGTCGACGGCACGGACAAGAACGGCCAGCCGGCGACGTTCGAACGCCGCGTCGAAGGCTTCCCGACCGCGCTCGTTTTCAAGACGTTCTCCGATCCGTTCTCCGGCCGCGTCTCGCTGTTCCGAGTCTTCAGCGGAACGATCAAGAGCGACACGTCGTACTGGAACACGTCAAAAGATCACGAAGAGCGCGTCGGCAAGCTGCAGCTCCTCCAGGGCAAGCAGCAGGTCCCGGTCGCCGAGCTGAAGGCGGGCGACATCGGCGCCGTGGCGAAGCTCAAGGACGTGCAGACCGGCGACACGCTGGCGTCGAAAGACCACTGGCTCGTCATCCCGCACATCCAGTACCCCGAGGCCGCGATCGCGTTCGCGGTCGAGGCGAAGTCACGCGGTGATGAGGACAAGCTCTCGTCCGCGATCCACCGCATCATCGAAGAAGATCCGACCATCCGCTTCCAGCGCGACGAGCAGACGAAGGAGTTCCTCATCAGCGGTCAGGGACAGCTCCACGTCGAGATCATCGTTCAGAAGCTGAAGAAAAAGTACGGCGTCGACGTCATCCTCCATCCGCCGAAAGTGCCGTATCGCGAGACGATCACGAAGTCGGCCGATGCGCACGGACGCCACAAGAAGCAGTCGGGCGGCCACGGACAGTTCGCCGACTGCAAGATCACGATGGAGCCGCTGCCGCGCGGCGCCGACTTCGAGTTCGTCGACGACATCTTCGGCGGCGCGATCCCGCGCCAGTACATCCCGGCGGTCGAGAAGGGCATTCAGGACGCGCGCACGAAGGGTTACCTCGCCGGCTACCCGGTGGTCGACTTCCGCGTCCGCCTCACGGACGGCCAGTATCACGACGTCGACTCGTCGGAAATGGCGTTCAAGATCGCCGGCTCGCTCGCGTTCCAGGACGCGATGGAGAAGGCGAAGCCGACGCTCCTCGAGCCGATCATGCACGTCGACATCAGCGCGCCGTCCGAGTACGTCGGCGACATCATGGGCGACCTCAACTCGCGGCGCGGACGGGTCGAAGGCGTCGACGCGGAAGAGGACACGCAAACCGTCAAGGCGCGCGTGCCGCTCGCCGAGATGCTGACCTACGGATCGACGCTCCGCTCCATCACGCAGGGCCGCGGCAGCTTCCACATGGAGTACTCACACTACGAGGAAGTGCCGAAGAACCTGCAGGAGAAGATCATCGCCGAGGCGAAAAAGAAGCACGAGGAACAGGCAGCGGCGCACTAACGCGTCACTGTTTGTCCAGCTTCGCCTGAATCGTCGCGATCTCGTCCTTGGCGTTGTCGGCGGCGGTCACGATGTACGTGCGGTCGCGGTAGCCGGGCGCGGTGATGCGGATGTTGTAGCTGCCGGCCTGCGGAAACTCGTACGGCTGGCTGCTGAGCTGATTCGCTTGGCCGACCGCGACGTCGTTCACGTACACGAGCGCGTCGGTCGGCGTGACGGCGGTCGTCATCCCGCGCCGCGCCCAGATCCGTACCGTCGCCTCGACGTCGTGCCCCGTTCCGACGATCGTCGCGCGCGACTTCCCGCTCACCGCCGGATGCGCGACCGGCGCGTTGTCGCCTGACTCGCCCGGAAAGACGAGCGAGGCGCCCGGCTGCGGCTCACCCGGCGGCGCCGGACTGTTCGCGGACGGCACACGCCGCGGCTTGACGACGCTCACGATCGTGCTGTTGCGGTACTGCAGTCCCGTGTAGACCGCGAGACCCGCGAGGATCACGAGGACCGCGCCGATGAGCGTCGGCACCCACGGCGGCAAGGGCGCCGCCTCGGGCTCACGCTCTTCCGGGAGCTGCGGCGGAGGAACGTCGGTCATGACGCTTCGGTTTCGCTCTCCGCGTCGTCGTCGATGTTCGCCGTCCCCTCGTCGGTGACGACGGTTTCGCCGTCGTCATCGAGGTTCTCCCACTCCGTCTGACGCTGCTTCAGCAGCGCCTGCGCGTGCGCCTCGTGCTGCTCGGGGACGTAGATGCGGATGTCGCCCATCGTTCCGAAGTTGATCGGCTCCATCGAAAACTTCACGTTCTCGATCTGCGCCGGGATGTCCTCGGCCTCGAGGAATCCGCGGAGCAGATTCGCCTCGTCGGCGGTCCCGCAACTGGCGATCTCAACCCATGTCGTGCCGTCGTCCGCACGAATGGTGTTCACGTTTTCCCTCTCTTGCCCCATCAGTTCCTCCTCATTGCACGAGAGCGACAACGCCCTTCTCGCCTGTCATCGCTCCCACCTTTGCATAGAACAGGCCGCTTTCCTCGAAGCGGGCAGCGAGCTGCTCTGCCTTTTCAGGTGCTACCGCGATCAGCAGGCCGCCGCTCGTCTGGGCGTCACACATCAACGTAAACGTAAGCTCTTTCTCGCTCACTGACGAGCGGACGCGCTTCCGGAACGTCTCGACATTTCGTTTCGACCCCGCCGGAAGGTAGCCGCGGGCTAGAAGTTCCCGCGCATTGGCGAGCACCGGCACCTGCGACACCCGCAGCTCCGCCCCCGTCTCGACGCACATTTCAAGCAGGTGGCCGACCAGGCCGTATCCCGTGACGTCGGTCGCCGCACTGACCCCCACTTCGGTCATGGCGCGCGCCGCGTCGCGGTTGAGGCGCAGCATCCAGTCGATCGCCTCGTCGACGTTCGGCCCTTCGCGCCGGAAGAAGCGCCGCGTCGTCTGCGCGCGGTGCGCCGAGATGATGATGCCGTTGCCGATCGGCTTCGTGAGAAAGAGGACGTCGCCCGGCCGCGCGGTCGAGTTCCGCACCAGCTTCTCGACGCTCACGATGCCCGTGACGGCGAGGCCGTACTTCGGAACGTCGTCGATGATCGTGTGGCCGCCGGCGACCGGGAACCCCGCTTCGGCTGCCTTTGACGCGCCGCCGTTCAGGATGTCGTGCAGCGTCTCGAGCGGCAGCTTGTCCGTCGGGAACGCCGCGATCGCGAGCCCGAGGATCGGCGTCGCGCCCATCGCGTAGATGTCGGAGACGGAGTTCGCGGCCGCGATCGCGCCGAACGTGAACGGGTCGTCGACGATCGGCGTGAAGAAGTCGACCGTCTGCGCGATCGCGGTGTCGCCCTCTGCTGAACGATGGATCCGCAGCACGGCCGCGTCGTCATTCGTGCTCGTGCCGACAAGAAGATCCCCCAGCCCTTCCGCGGAAGGGAGTTGGGCGAGAACGGAACGCAGGTCATCCTGACCCAGCTTGCAGGCTCAACCGCCGGTCGTGGCGAATGAGGAAAGCGCGGGGTAAGACGAGCGGAGTTTGTGCCGCACGACCGGGAGTTTATCCTGACGGTAATGCGGAGGCTGCTGACGAACACATTCATCGTCTTCGCGGTCGCGTCGATGCTGCTCAACGGCATCCCGCTGAACTTCCCCGGGAAGGTCCGCGTGCTCCGCATGGCGAGGCCGATCGTCGTGGCAGCCGGGTTTTGGCAGACGTGGCAGATGTTTGCGCCGCTTCCCGACCGGCGCGATCCGACTTTCGCGGCGCAAGTGACCTTTCGAGGCGGCAGCCAGTCGATTTTCTTTCTGCCGCGCGTCGGAACGATGTCTCCGTTCCAACGCATCGTCCACGAGCGATACCGCAAGTACGAGGACGACTGGCTGCGGAATTCGCCGCTGTTGCAGGCCGACGCCGCGCGTTTCATCGCCCGCGCCGCGGAAGGGCCGGGGCGAATCCCGGAAGACGTTCGACTCATCGAAACGGACGTCGTGACCGATCTGCCGGGCCACGGCCGTCATCTCGAGCGCGGAGTGCTGCTCGACTACCACGTGCGTCCGCAGGACATCGAATGAGGCGCGCCTGGAACCGATTCTTCTTCGAGCCGGCCGACACGCTGCCGCTCGCGCTATGCCGCATCGTCAATGGTGCGGTCGCGATCGTCTGCGCCGCGATGATGTTTCCCGACCGGTTCATCTGGTTCAGCGATCGCGGCCTCGTCTCTCCCCAGACCGCAGTCGAGATGACCGACGTCCCCGTGACGTCGATCTTTCATTGGATCGGCGACGCCGAGTGGCTGATCACACCGCTGCTCGTGTTGATGATGATCGCCGGCTTCACGCTGATGATCGGCTTCCTCACGCGAACGAGTGCGGCGATCGTCTTCCTGATCCTGATGGCGCTCCACCACCGCACGCCGATGGTCCTGAGCGGCGCGGACATGCTGCTGCGCATCAACGCCCTCCTGCTCGCGTTCAGCCACGCCGGCGCGTCGCTATCGCTGGACAGCCGGCGCGCGCGGAGTCCGATGCAGCCTCCCTGGGTGCAACGCCTCATGCAAATCCAGCTCGCCATCGTCTACGCGGGAACGATGATCTGGAAACTGCACGGCCGGCCGTGGATCGACGGAACCGCCGTGTACTACGTGATGAGCATCGGCGAGTTCCAGCGCTGGCAACATCCCGTGATTTTTCTTCCGGTCGTCGTCTCGAAGATCCTGACCTGGTCCACTCTCGTCATCGAAGGCGCGGCGGCGACGCTGATCTGGTTCGAGCCGTGCCTCAAACCGGTGATGATCGCCGCGCTTCTGCTGCACGCCTCGATGGGGATCGTGCTCAACATCCCGATGTTTCAGTGGATGATGATCGGATCCCTGCTGCTGTTCATTGAACCGGAGGAGGTTCGCCGAGGATGGTTGCGCGTGCGTGCTCGCAGGCCGCGAGCACTTCCTGATACAGCTCGAACTTGACCTCATCGGCGAGGGGCTCGGCCGCACCGCGGTTGATGATCTCGGCGATCTGCGAGGCGTAATGCGAGGCTGTCGGCAGCCGCTCGCCGGCCGCCTGGATCTGGCGGAAGCCGCGCATCAGCTCCGTTTCGAGGCGGTCGCGGAAGGCGCCGCTCTCGAGCTCGTTCCAGAGGTCTGCGTAATCGACGTCGATCATCGCGTGATGAATCGCTCCACCAGCGCCGGATCGGCGCCGTAGGCGACGTCGACTTCGTTCCCGCGCGTCCGCACCTCCGCGTCGACCTTCTCCTTCCTCAGAAAGTCCGTGTACGCCGTGCGGAACGCCGCCGCACGCTCCGGCGACTCCCACTTCGTCTCGACGAGGACCGTCGGATTGCAGAAGGCGTCCTGCGCGATCGTGACGCGGTCGCCCTTCCATCCCTGCGACGCGCCGGCGCCGACCAGGAACTCCCAGTGCCACTCGCCGAGGTGCTCGACCGAGAGGACGTGCGAGACGGGAACGGGAGGCGTGAGCGAGAACGGATTCGTCGTCCGTTTGCCGGAAAAGTACTCGTCCGGGTGCATGATCTCGCGCATCGAGCGCGGCGGACTGGAGTAGACGCGCGACACCGCCGGCCAGCCGCCGCGCCGGTATGCCGCGATCACGAACTTCAGACCCTCGGAATACGGCACGACGAGCGACTCGACAAAGTACTTCGGCGCCGTTTCGTTCGCGCTCATGGCGAGGGACGCCTTCGAGAGCGCGTCGACCATCGAGTCGTTCTCCGTGATCGTGTCGACCGTCGCGCCCATCGGCTCGAGCATCTTCACCATCATCACCAGCGACGCTTCGCCCTCGATGAGCGAGTGAAGGGCCAGGTTCGCGTCGGTGTCGTGGCGCGTCGCCACGTCCTCCTTGCCGATCGCGAAACGTTGGTCCTGCAGCGCGTGCGTCAACTCGTGCACGGCGACGGAGTCTTCGAGCGCCATTCCCGACGGAACGGCCGGGAGGCCGCTCGGCAGCTTGTCGATCGAGTAGTAGACGTGCGTCAGCGGGTCATAGAACGCCAGGACCTGCTGCTGCATCAGGTCGATCAGGCTCTGTTCCGGATTCTTGGTGTCCGGCTCGACGAGGCGGAGCGCCTCCAGCAGGAGCATGTAGTCGTCGAACGAATACGGGAGCGACTTCTCGAACTGGGCGCGGAGGTAAGCCGGCAGCTTGTCGCGCTCGATGGAGACCGTCTTCACGGGGCCGAGGAACGTCAGCCCGCGGATCTTTTCGACGTCTTTGATGCTCTGGTCGAGCTGGCCGGCAGCGGCGCTGACCGCCACGAGCAGCAGCGCCACAAAGCCGTGGAGGCGCTTGGACATGCCGGGAGCAACGGGAGGGGCCGGAAACGCATTCCGGGAACAGGCACTAAGTACTAAGCACTAAGCACTAGGCACTAGGCACTAAGCACTGGACTCGCCTAGAATGCGCGGACGATTCAGTCCATGCAAGGCGACGGCGAGCGGATCGAAATCACCATCAGCAGCCGATTTGAGAACATCGAGCTCGTTCAGGTGATCGCGGAACATCTCTGCGAAAACGCAGGGCTGGATGAAGACGGCTCGCACTGGATCGGCATGGCGGTTCGCGAAGCGGTCGCAAACGCCATCAAACACGGCAACAAACTCGATATCTCAAAAAAAGTGAACGCCACGTTCGATCTTCGCGGCTCCGAGCTCGAGATCACCATCTCGGACGAAGGAGCAGGGTTCGACCCCACGAAGGTGAGCGACCCGCTCGACAAACAAAATCTGATGAAAACGAGCGGCCGCGGCATCTTCTACATGAAAACGTTCATGGACGCGGTCCACTACTCGTTCCATCCGGGTGGCGGAACCTCGCTCGTCATGACGAAGAACCTCGCGAAGGGGAGCGGCATCGCAAGCACGAAAGCGTAAGGAGAGAAACGAAATGAAAGCCACTTCTCGCAACGTGAACGGAGTCGACATCATCAAACTCGATGGAAAGATCACCATCGGCGCGGGGGATCAACAGCTCCGCGAGGTGATCGGCAACGCCGTCAACGAAGGAAAGAGCAAGATCCTGCTCGACATGAGCGGGGTCACGACGATCGATTCGTCCGGTATCGGTGAGCTGGTCGGCTCCTACACCACCGTGACCAATCGCGGCGGCAAGCTCAAGCTCCTCCACCTCCCGGCCAAGCTCAACGAGCTCCTGCACGTCACCCAGCTCATCACCGTCTTCGAGGTGTACGAGAACGAGCAGGAAGCGGTCGGCAGCTTTTAAACGGAGTTGCGGGGTTTTCCGCCACCCACCCGCGGGTTACGAGGTTGCGAACACCGACTCGCAACTTCGTAACCTCGGAACCCCGTAACCTCGCCTACGGTCTTCTTCGTCTCACCGGTCCGATCGGAACGTCGCCGCTATTCGTCGCCGGCGTTCCGATCCAACGCATCGGCAGCACGCTCGTGATGACGCTCTCGTTCTGCTCGACCCACTTCGGGAAGAGCTCGTTCGCGAGCGCCGGATCGTGCACGGCCCGTTCACTGATGCCGACGAGCTTCATGAACGGCGTCGCGTCGCCGAGGAAGTTGAGGCGGATGCGAAGCCCGTTCGGATAGCGGTGGAACGGATTCTGGTCGACCAGCTCGGTGATCGGGAGATTCACCCGCGCCCCGACGCTGAAGGTCTTGTGCTCGCCCGGCTTGATGAGAACGAGCCGCGGCAGAAACTGCTGGCCGGGAACTTCCGAACCGACGTTGATCGTCACCGTCTGCGTCTCGGGGTCGTACGTCGCGTCGGGGACGAGCTCGGCGATCGCGATCGCGGTATCGCGGTTGTTCGTGACCTCGTAATCGAGCGGGATGTCGTTCGACGGCCCGAGCATCTCGCCGCGCACCTGGACGTCGAAACGGACGTCGTTATCGGTGGCGACGAGCCGCCGCGGCTCCTTCATGTCGACCTTGGGAGTCGAAGCGCAGGCGGCGAACAACAGCAGCGAGAGAACAACCGGGGCGAGTCGTCTCACAGTACTTCCTCGCCCGATGATAGCTCCTACCAGTTGCCCGGTTGATCCGCTGTTGTAACACCTTCTCTCGACGGCTCGGACGACCAGCGGACCGGCAGCGCGTTCAGCTCGATCGAGTCGTTGGAATCGATCCAGCGGTCGAACATGTCGTTCGTCACCGCGACGACCGCGTTCGGCTGCTGCTGCGCCTGGATCGCCTGGCGGAAGGATGCGACGTCGCGTAGCACGTTGACCCGGATCAGCACCGTGTGCGGCACGACGGCGAACGGGCCGTGGGCGTTCAGGACGCCGTGCACCGTTCCGCCCGACCGCAACGTCTTCTTCTCTCCCGGCGCGATGACGACCAGGTGGGGCAACGTCTTCGAGCCCAGCGTCTCGGCGCCGATGGTCAGAGTGAGCGTGGCGTCGTCAGGATTGAAGTCGACGTCCGACACGCGGTCGGCGATGGCGATCGCGGCGTTCGAGAGGTTCTCGACCTGATACGTGACCGTGATCGGGCCGTTCTGTTGAAGCGTGTCCTGCAGGAGCTGGGCGTCGATCCGGACGTTGTCCTCGCGGGCGAGCGCGCGGCGAGGATCTTTCATGTCGATCCGCGGACCCGCCAGTGCGGCCGCGGCGGTCAACGTCACTGCGACGACGAACAATGAAGATTTCATGAGACACCTCCGACGAAAGCCGGAAGTGATCAGTCAATCTTCAACACAGCCAGAAACGCCTCCTGCGGAATCTCCACTTTGCCCACCCGCTTCATCCGCTTCTTCCCCTCTTTCTGCTTCTCGAGGAGCTTGCGTTTGCGCGAGATGTCGCCGCCGTAGCATTTGGCGAGGACGTCCTTGCGGAGCGCTTTCACGGTTTCGCGGGCGATCACTCGATTACCAATGGCCGCCTGCAACGCGACTTCGTACATCTGCCGAGGGATGAACTCCTTCATCTTCTCGACCAGCATCTTGCCCCGCGCGAACGCCTTCTCCTTGTGCACGATGAGACTGAGGGCGTCGAGCGGCTCTCCGTTTACGAGAACATCCATCTTTACGAGATCGCTTTCGCGATATCCGATGAACTGGTAATCGAGTGAGGCATATCCGCGCGAGATCGACTTGAGCTTGTCGAAGAAATCGAGGATCACCTCATTCAACGGCATTTCGTAAACGATCATGACTCTGTTGCTGCTGACGTATTCCAGCTTCTTCTGCTGGCCACGCCGGTCAATCGCCAGAGCCAAAATCGGGCCAACAAATTCGTCCGTTGTGAGGATCGTCACTTCGAAGAACGGCTCCTCGACGCTCGCGATCGTCGCGGGGTCGGGCATCTTCTGCGGGTTGTCGATCCAGATCGATTCGCCGTCGGTGAGGTTGACGCGGTAGCGCACGCCCGGCGCGGAAGTGAGCAGCTCGAGATTGAACTCGCGCTCCAGCCGCTCCTGGATGATCTCCATGTGCAGCAGTCCGAGGAAGCCGCAGCGGAACCCGAAGCCGAGCGCCACCGACGACTCCGGCTCGTAGCTGAACGACGCGTCGTTGAGCTTCAGCTTCCCGACCGCGTCGCGGAGGTTCTCGTAGTCGTCCGTGTTGATCGGGAAGATGCCGGCGAAGACCATCGGCTTCACTTCCTGGAAGCCGGGGAGCATCTCTGGGTTCTCGCGCTCGCCCGTGATCGTGTCGCCGATCTTCGCCTGCACGATGTCCTTGATGTTGCCGGCGAAGAATCCGACCTCGCCGACCGAGAGTTGATCGATCGCCTTCGGCTTCGGCGTGAAGACCCCCATCTCGGTAACTTCGTAGGTATTGAGGGTCGACATGAACTTGATCTTCTGTCCGCGCCGCATGGTGCCGTCGACGATGCGGACGAGACACATGACGCCGCGATAGGAGTCGTACCAGGAGTCGAACAGCAGCGCGCGTAGCGGGCCGTCGGCGTTCCCCTTCGGCGCCGAAATGTGGCTGACGATCTTCTCGAGCACCTCGTCGACCCCGATCCCCGCCTTCGCCGAGGCGAGCACCGCGTCGTGCGCGTCGAGGCCGATGACGTTCTCGATCTGCTCGCGCACCCGCTCCGGCTCCGCCGACGGGAGGTCGACTTTGTTGATCACAGGGAGGATGTCGAGGTTGTTGTTGATGGCGAGGTACGAGTTCGCGAGCGTCTGCGCCTCGACGCCCTGCGTGGCGTCGACGACGAGGACCGCTCCCTCGCACGCCGCCAGCGACCGCGAGACCTCGTACGAGAAGTCGACGTGGCCCGGCGTGTCGATCAGGTTGAAGATGTACTCGTTGCCGTCGGCATGCAGGTAGTGGAGCGTGACCGCGCGCGCCTTGATCGTGATCCCGCGCTCGCGCTCGAGATCCATGTCGTCGAGCATCTGCTCGTGCATCTCCCGCACTTCGACCGCGCCCGTCTTCTGCAGCAGCCGGTCGGAGAGCGTCGTCTTGCCGTGGTCGATGTGGGCGATGATCGAGAAATTACGGATGTACTGTGGATCGGGCATGCGGTAGCGGGCGGTCTAACACGAAAGCTACAGCTTGTCATCCCGAGCGGAGACGTTCACCACCGAGTCACAGAGAACACGGAGAAGAATTTAAGAAATCTCTGAGCCCTCTGTGCCTCGGTGGTGAGCTTCTAGCTTTTCCACTGATGGCCGCAATCCAGACACACCCGCGTATCGAACACGAGATGGGCGATCACGACGACGGCCAGCATGATGCCGCCGACGATTCCGCCGTGGAGGTGGAAGACGACGACGGCCGGGATGGCGAGCGCGATCAGGAGGATGTAGACGCCCCAGATCGCGTTTCCGCCGCGGCGCGTCCGCTCGCTGCCGCAGTTCGGGCAGGTGGCGCTCACACGTGGGCGGGGCGCCAGGCGAGAAACGCCGGGTCGCGGCGGCCGAACCGCGTCGCCAGCGCCGTCCCGATCCCGAACACGGAGGCGAGGCTCCAGATGATCGTGCCGGCCACCGGAATCAAGCGGATCGCGCCTAGAACCACGACGCCGGCGATCACCATCGCGAGATCGCCGCGGAACCAGCGCCGCTGGTCGAGCTGCGCCCGCGTCCGAGAGCCGGCGACCAGTGAGCCGACGGCGTGGAAGATCGAAACCATCCCGTACGCCTTTGTCAGGATCGCGAAGACGCCGAGCGCCGCGAGCAGCGGGACACCGACGATGTACGGCACGAGATAGCTGAAGACGATCGCCGTGATGACGAAGCTCGTGAACGCCACGAGCCCGAGGGCGAAGCAGTACAACGCGCTGGCGCGCACCTCGACCGAGGAGTAACGAACCTCGCGTCCGGCGAAGAGCGTCACGACCACCGCCACGATGATCCAGACGAAGAGGAGCGAGACGATGACCGCGGTCTTCGTCATCGCCGAAGCGGCTCCCTCGATCGTGGTGAACTGCGAGAGCTGCGACAGAATCGGCTGCTCGGCGCGGGCCGGTGCCACCGCCGTCTTCGCGTCCGCCACGCCGGCGAAACCCGGCGCGAGGGTCAGGACGAGCGCCAGCAAAGCGGTCAGCGTCGTCGCCGGAACGATGAATCGCGTCACCCTAGACATCCAGTCCTCTGGACAGCCCCTTCGGCGCGCGGCGGAGCAGCGCGATCAGAACCGTATTCACGACGACGAACAGCACGCCGACGATCATGATCGGCGCCTGGCGCATGAGCAGGATGAGCGCCTGCAGCCGGCTGAGTGTCGGGACGTTGGCCGCGAGCGTGTCGGCCGGCGACGCGCCCGAAGCGCCGAACAGCCCCACCGCAATGGCGAAGAGCGCCACCGCGGCCACGATGGCCACCGGCCACGCGCGATGCTGGGCCCCCTCCCACGCCGCGAGCGGCAAGGCATTCACGTCGATCTTCGGCGGAGGGACGCTCGCATCCGCGCCGAACGCATTCCCGAACAGTGCCCGGCACTCCTCGCACGTCTCCAGGTGCGCCGCATTCGCCTCGGGATCTTCGATGTACCGCTCGCAGTCAGGGGTCTTCATAACGGTTCGACGTAGTGCTCGAGCGCATCTTTTAGCAAATTCCGCGCACGGAAGAGTTTGTTCTTGACCGTGCCGAGAGGCAACTTCTTCATCGTCGCGATCTCTTCGTACGACATCTCGGCGAAGTGGCGGAGCTGGATCAGCTCGCGGTAGTCGGGGGGAAGCTGGTCGACCGCGCCGTCGATCGCGGCGCTGAGCTGCTTGTTCTTCAGCGCGCGGTAGGGCGAGATGCCGTCGTCCGGGAACTCGCGCTCCTTC
>DASYSN010000069.1:0-9503 GCA_036003305.1 Thermoanaerobaculia bacterium | reverse complement strand
TGCTCCCCGATCAGGTCGCGATCTTCCGCGGCCCGATCCTCCGCATTGCCCGCACCCGCGCGCAGATCGTCCGCCAGATCCGCGAGACCGTGATCCACGAGCTGGGTCACTACTTCGGTCTAGCGGATCACGACATGGTGTACTGATTTTCCCAGACGGCCAAAACGATCGGAACCGGCTTTCTTCTCCTTCTCGGCGGCATATCGTGCCGCAGCCTCGAAGAAGGCGTCGGTGTCGAGCGTTTCCTTCGCCGTACCCAGGATCGTGTCCACGCAATGTGCTCCGAGAGCACGGTAACTCTCGAATTGCGTCTCATTGAAGAACTGGTCACCAGTGCTCTCATGCGGAAACAACGGGTTCGCCGTTCGGTAGTTGCGAATGTCGACGGGGCAGTCGGGGTACACGACCGGCTTGATGTAGACCAGACGACCATCTTTCGCCTCCATGGGCGGCGCAGACGGATCATCTACGGCGCTGTAACGAATCCAACCGACGGCGCAGTAACGCAGCGCGCGAGCACTTGCCGGATCCTCTTCGTCGGGCGGAGCGATACGAATGGACTCGAAGTCGATCGGGATGCCGAGATCGATACGGATTTTTCGAACCGCGTTCGCCAAGTCGTTGAATGCGTACCGATCGTCGGCCGTCGCATCGCACACGATGATGTACCTGCAGCGGCGCAGCACCATCTCGTATAAGCCCAGGTTTTCGAAGTGGCCGCCGTCCGAGAGGAACACCCATGAGCTCTGATCATTCGTCAGACCCGCTGCCTCACGGAAGAGTGGCTCTATCGCCTGCGACGGTCCCGATTGGGCAAATGTCACCTCGCCGATCGGGCCGGGATTCCCCAGCCACCATCCAAGACGCGCATTGAAAAACGTCATCAAGGCCGTAACGGCACCGGTAGAGTGATACCCCATGTTCGGGCTCACGGCAGCGCCGGAAATCGCCACGGCCGTACCGAGCGAGATTCCGCCATCGGCACCGCCGTACTCCCGTGTGTCGCGATAACCGATGCGGTGCGAGCCGGCATGTAAGGGCGAGATGGTGAACGACTCAGCTTTGCGTTGCTGCCAAGCGAGTTTCTCACCCCGCACGAGATTCAACGCGATATTGATGACGTGCAGCGGCGGCTTGTTATGAATTGGCTTGAGAAAATCTCTGTAGCGATCATTAATCCAATTGCGATTACAACGAAGAAGGGAGGGTGTGCCAACCGCCGCAACGAATCCGTGCTCGAAATCACGCTCCTGCATGAGATCATTCAAGCCGCCGATGAGGATCGGCTGCAAGTCGTTCAGATTCGCCTCGGTGGGATTCGCCAGTAGCTTGTCTGCGGTGGCCTTGAATCGCTCTTTGAGGGAGCCCCAGAGAGTCACACCGCCCCTCTTGCCCTCATCGGTCAATCTCCGGATGAAGCCTGCGAAATCGCGAAACGCTCCCGGCCATAAGAGATCGGGACGCAACTGATGCATTTGCAAGTCGTCCTGGGGATCGAACCCGGTGAATGGATGCGGACGCCGGCTACGGCGCGATGCACCGAGGTAGGCTCTAATGAGGCGGTTGCGGTACATCGAATGCATCGAGTAGGTATTGACATCAAGCGCTGAGGACGCGAGCAGGCTGACCTCGAGGCTCCAGAGGAGAAGCAACCAAAGCGGTCCGCTACCCGTACGGAGGGCTTCGATGTGCCGCAATGCACTCGTACCAAGCGTGGCGAGAGAGGACTCGTGGGCCGATGTGACTTTCACGCTGTACTCGGTCGCGTTGCCGGGTATGATCGTCGTGTTCACACGTAATTGCGCGGTCCGCGTCGGCGCGAGCGTCACGTTCCCGGGTCTTGGGCGGATGAACTCTGTCGTGAGCATCGAGACGAAGCCGCCGAGGATGATGAGAGCAACCGAAGCCGCTGTGCCAACGACGATGCTGAACGAACGCCCAATGGCGGTCGTCTCACGCGTCGTGACGTTCGCGGTGGATTTGGCGCTCTTACCGGTGATGAGGGCGACGAGTCCGGAGAGGCCACCCAGTGCGGCAAAGATTTTGGGCGACTGATACAACGCGATCGGGACCAGGAGTGCCGTTCCCGCGACCACGACCCACGTAATGGCGGCGAGCATCATTCCGGCTGCAGCACGCGCGACCCACTCCCGTTCATGTTCCGAAGAGACCTTCGTGGTCGTGCCCAGGAGCACGGCGCCCTCCAGAACGAAGACGACGATCACGAGTGGAACGCCAAAGCAGACGAAGAGCTCAGCACCGATCAGACCGAGATTCAAGGGCGGAGATGACCCTGCCGCGGCTGGCACGCCGAGTTTTAGGATCGCGTAGGGAATTGCAGCGGCCAGCAAAGCGCCGATGAGCTCAATGCCGCCGCGTTTGATCGCGCGCCTAAAGAGCGACCATATCTCCCACTTGCGCCGATAGAGGCGCGCGAGCTCGGGATCGTCATACGTTGCGAGCGAGTGCGCATACAAGACGAAGTACACGGTTGCACCGATGAAATTCGCCGCTATGAAGGCAGCCGCCACCCAGCCCACGTTTGCCTCTACCCATCGGCGCTGCCCGCCGGCTATGCGATGGGCGTGAAGGAACCAACCCGTGCCGAGCGCAAGGATCACGGATGTAGCGATGATCGGCAGAAGCATCGCCATCGTCCAGCGTCTTTGTCGGCGCAGTTCTTCCGCCGACAACGGCATTCCAGTGACAACTTGCACCTTCGGCCGTGCGATGGCGAAGAGAACCATCGACGCGACCATCAGAACCGACGACGTCCAGGTCCAGGTCTTTGGCCCGAACAGCGGCTCCCGAATCAGGAGCCATTCCGCGAACCGCGGAAGCAGGAGAAGCGCGAAGAGTGGCGGAAGGAGAAGGGTCCAATTCAGTAAGAGGTTTCGGGTATAGATGGCGATGATGGTCCAGAGGTCGACTGTGAATATCCCCGCGCGCGGGGCGAGGTAGCGGCTGTAATCCCGCAGGTAACGTAACGGCTCCGGCTCCGCCTCGATGGGATCGCCGGTCCGCGACGCGATGTCCGTGAGCGCGCCATCCGCGCCTTCGACATGTCTTCTCATCCAAGATGACAGCCACGCGCCGATGTACCCACCACCCGATACGGTCGAGAGATAATTGAAGTGTTTCAGCACGCCACGTTTCGCGAGTGCCTGCAGTATCCCAAGATTGAAGGTGGCGCTCCGAATCCCGCCTCCCGATAGGCAGACAGCAGCCATCCCCTCGTTATGCATCCTGCGGAGAGCTGCGGTAACCGAGCGGTTGACGCCGATCCATTTCTCGAAGGCCGCTTCCAGGAGTAGCGCATTGCCGCGGGCGATGCCAATGGGCTCTGGCGCCTTCGTGTATTCGCTAGCCTTCTCGAGCGCCAGGTCGAGGCTCCGAAAATCAGCTATCTCGCGAAGGGCGGTACCGTGCCTTACCGCATCTTTGATCTTGCCCCGCTTGATATCGATGACGTTCTGGTTGGTCTTCGGTGACCTCTTAGAGCCCGGCTTGAGTTTCGGAAGCGCGAGTTCTTTCAGAAAGAAGTCGCGTACGGCGCGGCTTTCCGAGAGTCTGCTTCGCAGCTCCAGGTCGCCGATCAGTCGGTCGAACATCAGAGGATGCTCGCGGACGAGCGTTACGAATGCGGATGACTTGAAAATCGTCTCGAGATCGTTGCCCCCGTCGAGCTCTTCGAAGACTTCTCGCCTCCGGACTGGCGCCATCTCGTCGTCGCTGCCGAAGAGCAACTTCATGAAACCAGGCGTATTGACCAGCTCGTTTCTGAAGTAAGGCATCTCGAGCAATGCCGCGCAACGTTGCGGTCGAGCGCAAATGTCGAACGCGACACCATCGTCCGCCATCAAGACATCGATCAATTTAGGACTGCTGAGCAGTGAAGTGAACTTCTCCGCGAACGCTGCTCGGAGCACTTCGGCCGATTCGCTCTCGATCGAGACGCCTTCCAGAAGACTGAAGCGAGACTTCGTGCCTAAGTCAACCTTGTCAGGCTCCCCGCCGGTCCAGCTGCGAGAGGCCTTGACCTCGTCGCGGAGCGTATAGACGTCGACGATCTCTACACCGGATGCACCACAGGTCGAGCTCCGTTTGCTGATTTTCAGCCTCGTCGCATCGCGGCGATTTGCCGGTGAGATACTCGAACTCTTCTTCCAGAATCTGGCCGAGCGTCAATGCGCCACGACGCATGAGGGCACCTCATAGGTTACTTTTCTATTTGGAGTGCCGAAAACAGCGGTTTTCCTACCCCACTCCGGTTTTCTTTTCGCGACCGATGCATCCAACCTGCGAAAGGAGAAGTTCATGAAAGGTGTCGCAGCGATTCTCTCGGGGCTCTGCTCCTCGTGGTGGCGTGCAGGAGCGTGCCGAAGGACGGGGCATCCACTGCCGTTGACCGGCAGCGCGGAAGTTAGCGGTTACACCCAGGCGAAAGACGGAATGTTCCGGTCGCCAATGCATCGCAAGGCGAGATCGCGTCGGTCAAGCTCCGCTATAAGGATCCGAAGGGTGAGACTTCGAACCTCATCACTGACACCGGCACGAGCACGTACGCCGCATCGGCCGACATGCAGTTCGCCGCCGCCGTCGCTGAGTTCGCGATGCTGCTGCGCAACTCGCCGCCCTCCCTGCCTCCCACGACGTCGGACCTCGAAGGCACCCGTGGAGATCCTGCGCCTCGTCGACACCTCGGGCGCGCTCAGCGGGGAGGCGGGGAGGGTCGCGCTGAAATAGACGGGGGAGCGGAGAGCGGAGAAAACTGCTTCCGCTCCTCGCTCTCCGCTCTAATCGCGCGGTATGTGAAATGGCACTTCATCCTCCGGCGCGGTCGAGTAATCCCGCTCGTCATCCGGAATGTGCCATTCGTCGTCTTCGTCGATTCCGAAGTAACGCACGTCGTCCATCGTCTTCTCCTCAGTGAGCGCCGAACTGCGCGGACTCGGTCGAGTTCGCGAGGGCCGTCGTCGATGCCTGTCCCTGCGAGATCACCTTGATGACTTCGTCGAAGTAGCCGGTCCCCACTTCATGCTGGTGTTTCGTCGCCGTGTAGCCGTGTTTCTCGGCGGCGAACTCCGCCTGCTGCAGCCGCGAGTACGCGGTCATCCCTTCGCTGCTGTACTCGCGCGCGAGCTCGTACATCGCGTAGTTCAGCGCGTGGAAGCCGGCGAGCGTGACGAAGAGGAACTTGTAGCCCATCGCCCCAAGCTCGCGCTGGAAGCTCGCGATCTCGTCGACCGACAACTTCTTCGCCCAGTTGAACGACGGCGAGCAGTTGTACGCCAGGAGCTTTCCGGGAAACTGCACGTGCACCGCCTCGGCGAAGCGACGCGCCTCCTCGATCTCGGGCGTCGACGTCTCCATCCACAGCAGGTCGGCATACGGTGCATACGCGAGCGCGCGTGCGATCGCCGCCTCGACGCCGTTCCTGATCATGAAGAACCCTTCGCCCGTCCGCTCGCCGGTGAGGAACGGGTGATCGCGCTCGTCAATGTCGCTCGTGAGCAGCGTCGCCGAGTTCGCGTCAGTCCGCGCGATGAGGAGCGTCGGCACGCCGCAGACGTCGGCCGCGAGACGGGCCGACTGCAGGGTGCGAATGAACTGCGATGTCGGGACGAGAACCTTCCCGCCGAGGTGTCCGCATTTCTTCTCGGATGCGAGCTGATCTTCGAAATGGACCGCCGCGGCGCCCGACTCGATCATCATCTTCATCAGCTCGAACGCGTTGAGGCATCCGCCGAAGCCGGCCTCCGCGTCAGCGACGATCGGCGCGAACCAGTACGTGTCGTCCTTCCCTTCGCTGTGGTCGATCTGATCGGCGCGCTGCAGCGCCTGATTGATGCGCTTCACCACCTGCGGCACCGAGTTCGCGGGATAGAGCGACTGGTCGGGATACATGTGGCCCGCCAGATTCGCGTCGGCCGCGACCTGCCAGCCGCTCAGATAGATCGCCTTCAGCCCCGCGCGCACCTGCTGGATCGCCTGATTGCCGGTGAGCGCGCCGAGCGCCGAGACGTACGGCTCGTCGTGGAGAAGCTGCCAGAGCCGCTCCGCCCCCATCTCGGCGAGCGTGTACTTGATCTCGATCGAGCCGCGCAGCCGCTCGACGTCATCGGCCGTGTAGTCGCGGACGATGCCGTTCCAGCGTTCGTCGTTTTCCCATTCGCGCTCGAGGTTACGGACAGCTTTCAGTCGGGCCATGCGTCAAGCTCCTTGTTCTTGTGTAGGGGCCGGCTCTCAGCCGGCCCATGGGCGGGCTAAGAGCCCGCCCCTACACGTTCGATTCGCAATAGTTCGTCGTACGCGGGAAGCGTGAGAAAGTCGGCCAGCTCGTCGCTGAGAATCAGCCGGTCGAAGATCTCGACCGCCTTGTCGATGTGCGCGCGGTAGCCGATCGACTTCAGCTCCTGCTCGCGGATCTCGCGATAGAGCGCCTCGTCGATCGTGCGGCCGTCATCGAGCTTCGCCCCGTGATGGATCCACTGCCAGAGCTGCGTCCGCGAGATCTCCGCGGTCGCCGCGTCTTCCATCAGGTTGTAGAGCGGCACGCACCCGAGGCCGCCGAGCCACGATTCGAGATAGAGGATCCCGACATTGATGTTCTGCCGGAAGCCCCGCTCCGTGATCGCCCCCTCCGGCAGCCGCAGCAAGTCGTCTCTCTGAATCTGTGTGGCGCCGGCAATCCTGCCGACGTTCTTGTCAATCTGATTTTGCTGAGGCATGTGATCGTCGAAAATCGCCTTCGCGACCGGCACCAGCCCCGGATGCGCGACCCACGTCCCGTCGTGTCCCGCGCGCACTTCGCGAAGCTTGTCGGCTTCCACCTTCGCCATCGCGGCGGCATTCGCTTCCGGATCGCTCTTGATCGGAATCTGCGCCGCCATCCCGCCCATCGCGTGAATCCCGCGGCGATGACAGGTACGGATCAGCAGATCGACGTACGCGGCAAGGAACGCCTTGTCCATCGTGATCTGCGCGCGGTCGGGCGTGATGAAGTCGTGCCGCGACCGGAACTTCTTGATGAACGAAAAGATGTAGTCCCAGCGGCCGCAGTTGAGTCCCGACGAGTGGTCGCGCAGCTCGTAGAGGATCTCGTGCATCTCGAACGCCGCGAGGATCGTCTCGATCAGCACCGTGGCGCGGATCGACCCGTTCGGAATCCCCAGCTCGCGCTGCGCCCGGACGAAGATGTCGTTCCACAGCCGCGCCTCGAGGTGCGACTCCATCTTCGGCAGATAGAAGTACGGTCCCGTGCCGCGGCGGAGCAACTCCTGCGCGTTGTGGAAGAAGTAGAGCGCGAAGTCGAAGATCGACGCACTCACCGGCTGCCCGTCGACGTGGAAGTGCTCCTCGACCAGGTGCCAGCCGCGGGGGCGGACCAGCAGCGTCGCGGTCACCTCGTTGAGCCGGTACTCCTTCGCGCCGGAACTGAACGAGATCGTGCGGCGAACGGCGTCGCGGAGGTTGTACTGCCCGTCGATGTTGTTCGCCCACGTCGGCGCGTTCGCGTCCTCGAAGTCGGCCATGAAGACGCTGGCGCCGGAGTTGAGCGCGTTGATGATCATCTTCCGGTCGACCGGTCCCGTGATCTCCACGCGGCGGTCGAGCAGATCGCGCGGAATCGGCGCGACCGTCCAGTCGCTCTCCCGGATCTCCCGCGTCTCCGGCAGGAAGTCGGGTAGCTCGCCGGCATCCAGGCACTTCTTCCGCTCCTGCCGCTTGGCGAGCAGCTCGCGCCTCCGGGCGCCGAACTCTCGCTCCAGCATCGCCACGAAATTCGCGGCTTCCGGCGTCAGCACGTCGTCGAGGTGCGGCACCTTCGCGCCGCGGATGTCGATCGCTTCGTCACACGTCATGGTGATGTCAACTGTCACGATGTAAAGATGAGCATGCGCGCTGCCAAAGTCAACAAATTACGACTGAACAGTAAGTTACGCTGTTGACGTTTGTAAAAGAGCGCCTGTAAAGGTGTGAATACGTGTAAACTTTCCTACAGCTCATGAGTACAGAGTTCAAACTCGGCGCCAAAGTCCGCTCGCTCCGCAGAAAAGAAGGCCTGACCCAGACCGATCTCGCTTCAAAGCTGGAGATCTCCCCCAGCTACCTGAACCTGATCGAACACAACCAGCGTCCGCTGCCGGCGCACCTGCTCGTGAAAGTCGCCCAGGCGTTCAAGGTCGACCTCGAGTCGTTCGCGGATGACAACTCCTCCCGCATCGCCGGCGACCTCCAGGAGATGTTCGGCGATCCGCTCTTTGAAGATCACTCGCTCACGACCAGCGACGTCCGCGAGCTGTCGGAGAACCCCAGCGCCGCCCGCGCCGTCCTCGCGCTTTATCACGCCTATCGCAGCTCCACCGACTCGACGCGCGCGCTCGCCGCGAAGCTCTACGACGGCCGCGACTTCCTCGGCGTGAACCCGGCGCACCTCCCGTCCGAGGAGGTGAGCGACGTCATCCAGCACAACCTCAACTACTTCGCCGACCTCGAAGCGGCGGCCGAGGAGCTGACGCGCAGCGCGCACTTCGACCGGCGCGATCTCTACCAGTCGATGACGAGCTACCTACGCTCGAAGTACGGCATCGAGATCGAGTTGACGCCGGTGAGCCGCGACCGCGCGGCCGTGCGCCGCTACGACAAGGAGCGCAAGGTGCTGTCGCTCTCCGAGGTGCTGCCGCCGTGGAGCCGGCAATTCCAGGTCGCGCACCAGCTGGGGTTCATCGAAGCCGCGCGCGTGATCGAGTCGATTCTCGAGCGCTCAGCGAACCTGCTGACGACCGCCGAATCGGTGAAGCTCTGCCGCATCGCGCTCGCGAACTACTTCGCCGCCGCGTTGCTGATGCCGTACGACGAGTTCCTCCGGACCGCGGAGACTGTCCGCTACGACATCGAGCTGCTGCAGCATCACTACACCGCGAGTTGGGAGCAGGTCTGTCACCGCCTCACCACGCTCCGCAAGCCTGGCGCCTCGGGCGTCTCGTTCCATTTCGTCCGCGTCGACATCGCGGGGAACATCTCGAAGCGATTCAGCGGGACCGGCATCCGCTTCGCGCGCTTCTCCGGCTCCTGCCCGCGCTGGGACGTCCACGCCGCGTTCCTGACGCCGAGCCGCATCCGGACGCAGCTCTCGAAGATGCCCGACGGTACGGCGTACTTCTGCGTCGCGCGGACGATCCGCAAGAGCTTCGGCTTCGCCGCGGGCGACGCGATGATGGCGGTCGGAATCGGCTGTCCGGTCAATGAGGCGAAGAAACTCGTCTACGCCGACGGCTACGACCTCGACAACCTCGAGGCGGCGGTCCCGATCGGGACCACCTGCCGCCTCTGCGAGCGTCTCGACTGCGAGCAGCGCGCGTTTCCGCCGCTCCAGCAGGGGCTCGTCGTCGATGAAAACGTGCGCGGCCGGTCGTTTTACGTACCGGCCGACGCCCCGAATTCGTCTCCGATTAAGCCGTCGCCTTCGCGCAGAACTGATCGAAAGCGGCGGTGAGCTC
>DASYSN010000068.1:0-14323 GCA_036003305.1 Thermoanaerobaculia bacterium | reverse complement strand
CTTTCTTGCCCGCGCCCCGGGAGGGGGCCCGGGAGCACGGGCTAGAAAGCCCGCGCCACACGGCGAAGCAGGCGCACGCCATTGAGTTGCTCCAAACCCGGGGCGGCGAGATGTCCGTCTCCGCGCTCGAACACGCGGGCGTCTCCGCCGCCGTGCTCAGCGCGCTCGCGAAGAAGAGCATCATCCGGATCGAGCGCCGTCCGCGGCGCCACACCCTCGACGCATTCCTCGCCGGCCTCGACGCCGCGTCCGTCGCGGAGCTCCGCTACTCCTCGGAACAGCAGGACGCCATCGACGCCATCAAGCGCTCCCTCGGCACGTTCGCGCCGTTCGTGCTCGAAGGCGTCACCGGCAGCGGCAAGACCGAGGTTTATGTCGAGGTGATGCGGGAAGTCGTGAGGCGAGGGGAGCAGGCGCTGCTCCTCGTGCCGGAGATCGCGCTGACGCCGGTCTTCGCTGCGCGGCTGAAGGAGCGCTTCGGCGACCGCATCGCGATCCTGCACAGCAACCTCTCGGCGAGCGAGCGTTACGACCAGTGGTGGCGCGCGCGGAGAGGCGAGGTGGACGTCGCCATCGGCCCGCGCTCCGCGCTCTTCACACCGTTTCCGTCGCTCGGCGTGATCGTCGTCGACGAAGAGGGCGACGGCGCGTACAAGCAGGAGGAGACGCCGCGCTACAACGCGCGCGACCTCGCGGTCGTCCGCGCGCAGCTCCGCAACATCCCGGTGGTCCTCGGCTCGGCGACGCCGTCGCTCGAATCGCGTGAGAACGCGGCGCGCGGCAAGTACACGCTGCTGAAGATGACGAAGCGCGTCGAGTCGCGTCCGTTGCCCGAGGTCGAGATCCTCGACCTGCGGCACGAGCATGCGGAGAAGGGCGACAAGGGCTACGTCATCTTCAGCCAGGCGTTGCGCGAGACGCTGCGCGCCACCTTCGACGCGGGCGAGCAGGCGATCATCCTGATGAACCGCCGCGGCTATGCGCCGTACCTGCTCTGCCGCGAGTGCGGCCACGAGTTCCGCTGCCGCGACTGCAGCGTGACGCTGACCGTCCATCGCCGCTCCGGTCTGCTCATCTGCCACTACTGCGGACTGCGGAAACCGATTCCGGCGAAGTGCCCGCTTTGCAACGGCGAAGTGCTGCAGCCGATCGGCTTCGGCACGGAGAAGGTCGAGGAGCGCTTCCGGCGCGACTTCCCCGATGTCGCGGTCGAAGTGCTCGATCGCGATTCGACGCGGAAGAAAGGCTCGCTCGTCGCGATCCTCGATCGCTTTCGCCGCGGCGAGACGCGGGCGTTGATCGGGACGCAGATGCTCAGCAAGGGACACCACTTCCCGAACGTCACGCTCACCGCGGTCCTCAACGCCGACTCGATCCTCGGCTACCCCGACTTCCGCTCCGCCGAGAAGACGTTCTATCTCCTGACGCAGGTCGCGGGCCGCGCCGGACGCGGCGAGCTACGCGGACGCGTGCTGATCCAGACCGCATTCCCGACGCACTACGCCATCCAGCACGCCACGCGGCACGACTACGAGGCGTTCTTTGAGTCGGAGATTCAGTTCCGGAAGACGTTTCATTACCCGCCCGTGACGTCGATGATCGCGATCCTCTTCCGTAGCGAGGAGCTGGCGGACGTGGAGCGCGCCGCCGTCAAAGCCGGACGTCTCTTCGACGAAGCGCTCGCCCCGCTCGCCGGTACGCGCATTCAGGGCCCGGCCGCCGCCCCGCTCGCGCGGATCAAAGGCGTCTGGCGGTTCCAGATCCTGCTCCGGTCCCCGCACCGCGTCGCCCTCCGCCGCGCCGTCGAAGCCGTGATGCTGAAACGGAGCTGGGGCAAAGTCGACGTCGCGATCGACGTCGATCCGATCAACATTCTTTAGGCGATCGGGTCGGTGCGCATCGGCACCTCGAGCCGCACGAGCCCTTCCAGCAACGCGCCATCGATGTTCGGATCGATGAATCGGGCGATCTCGACGAGCCGGCGCGTGGCGTCGATCACGGCCAGCAGAGCGCCGTAAAGCGGCTCGGTCTTCGAGCGTTCGCCGGTGTGGTACGGGAAGCGGCGTCCGATGGCGTCATCGTCGGCGCTGCGCAGCGAGGCGACGGCGTGCTGGATCGACCAGCTCACGTGGCGCGACAGCTCGTTGGGAGGGTGCAGCGGTCCGCGGTTGTGTTTCGCGACTTCGGCGAGCCGTTCCAGCGCGCGGCAGAGCGAGCGCTCGACCTCGAAGGCGTCGAGGCGGCGCGGGTCGTCGGGCGGGACGGAGTCGATGACGTGGCAGGCGCGCTCGATGCGCAGCCGCACGTCGCCGTCGAGCTTGTCGGCCATCCAGTGAACGCGCGGGACGTGCCGCATCCGCTCGTTCGAATGCCACTGTTCGAGTGGCGGCAGGATCGCCGGCATCGCCGACTTCTGGGGCTCGGCCTCGGCCGCGCTCGGTTCCGGGTTCGTGACTTCAGTTGCCAGCGTGTCTGTCATTTGTTACGGTCCGCCCGCATGAACGGCGACGCGACTCAGTTCGAAGAGCCGATCCTCCAGCTCCGGCGGGAGATCGAAGAGCTTTCGGCTTTGGAAGCAGAGCCCGGCCGTCAGACTGCCATTGACGAGCTCCGGCAGAAGCTTACCAAAGTCTCGGAGGAAATCTATTCGAACCTGACGCCGTGGCAGAAGACGCTCGTCGCGCGCCATCCGCAACGGCCGTACACCCTCGACTTCATTGCAGCACTGTACGAGGACTTCACCGAGATCCACGGCGATCGCAAATTCGCCGACGACGCGGCGATCGTCGCCGGCTTCGCGCACTTCCGCGGCTTCCCGTGCGCCGTCATTGGCCACCAGAAGGGGCGGAACACGAAGGAGAAAGTCATCCGCAACTTCGGCCAGCCGAAGCCGGAGGGCTTCCGCAAGGCGCTACGGGTGATGAAGCTCGCCGAGAAGTTCAAACTGCCGATCTTCACCTTCATCGACACCCAAGGGGCATACCCCGGCGTCGGCGCCGAGGAGCGCGGACAGGCCGAAGCGATCGCGGTGAACCTGCGCGAGATGGCGGCGCTCCAGGTCCCGGTGATCGTCAGCGTGATCGGCGAGGGCGGCAGCGGCGGCGCCCTGGCCCTCGGCGTCGGCGATCGCGTGCTGATGCTCGAGCACGCCGTCTACTCCGTCATCTCGCCCGAAGGCTGCGCCGCCATTCTCTGGAAGAACGCCTCCGCCGCCCCCGACGCCGCCTCGGCCATGAAAATCACCGCCGTCGACCTGAAAAAACTCGGCATCGTCGACGAAATCGTCCCCGAACCGACCGGCGGCGCCCACGCCGACCCCCAAGCCGCCGCCGACCTCCTCGCCCCCTACCTGGAACGCTCCCTCAAAGAGCTCCAGAAGCTCAAACCCCCGCAGCTCATGGAAGAACGCTACAAAAAGTTCCGCAAGATGGGCGTTTTCGAGAAGGGGTAGCGGGGCGCATACGTACGACGGGCTTTAGCCCGTCCGGTCGGGCTGAAGCCCAACCTACGTCGGCAATCGGCAATTGCCCGCGGCATTCGGCGAATGCCCGTGGCTTTCGGCGAATTTTCCTGTGATTTCGCGAAATACCCGCGGATTCCGCCAAATGCCTGCGGCAATCGACGAAAGCCCGTGTGTTTTGGCGAAAAGCCCGCGGCAATCCGCAAATGCCCGTGTCATTTGGCCAAAAACCCGCGGCAATCCGCGAATGCCCGTGTGATTTCGCCAAATACCCGGGGCAACCGCGAGATGCCCGTGGCCCTCCAGCAACCGCCCAGGAATCTACGCCGGGTGGAAGTCTGTAGGATGGATGCGTGCCGATCTTTGATGAATGGCGGTTCGAGCCCGCGCCCGACGACGTGGCGCTGCCGGTTGCGAACACGGCGTTGCGGTCGATCCTGATCCGGCGCGGGATCGTGGACGCCGAGGCGTTCCGGCGATTCGTGGCGCCGGCGATCGAGGACCTGCACGACCCGGCGGCCATCCACGGGATGGACTTCGCGTGCGAGCGCATCGCGCGCGCCATCCGCGACCACGAGGCGATCGTCATCTACGGCGACTACGACGTCGACGGCGTCACGTCGATCGTCCTTCTGCAAACCGTCCTTCGCGCCCTCGGAGCGGACGTCAGCTTCGTCGTTCCGCACCGCCTCGTCGACGGCTACGGCCTGAAAACCGAGGTGCTGGAGCGGGTGCTCGCGGAAAAGAACGTCAGGCTCGTGATCACGGTCGACTGCGGCATCACGAGCGTCGAGCCGGTGCGGCGCGCGCTCGACCGCGGCATCGACGTCATCATCACCGATCACCACCTGCCGCCCGGCGTTCTCCCGGCAGCGGCCGCCGTCCTGAACCCGAAGCAGCCGGGCTGCACCTATCCCTTCAAAGATCTCGCGGGCGTCGGGGTGGCGTTCAAACTGTGTTGCGAACTGATTCGCCGCGCAGGGAAGAAGATGTCGATCGACTCGCTGCTGAAGATCGCCGCGATCGGGACGATCGCCGACGTCGCACCGCTCACCGGCGAGAACCGGACGATCGCGTGGCTCGGCCTCCGCGGCCTCGCCGACGTACGCAACGCCGGCCTCCGCGCGCTCCTCAAACGCCTCGGCATCTACGGGCGCACGCTGCGTGCGAGCGACATCGGCTTCAAGGTCGGCCCGCGTATCAACGCCGCCGGACGGCTGGCGTCGGCGAACACGGCGATCGATCTCTTCGCCGCGACCGACGACGACGCCGCGTGGCAGCTCTGCGCCGAGCTCGATCGGATGAACGCCGAACGGCGCGACGTGGAGCTGCGCGTGCGTACCGAAGCCGAGGAAGGGGTCGACGCAGACGCGCGCATCCTGATCCTCGCGGACGAGCAGTGGCACAAAGGCGTCCTCGGCCTCACCGCGGGCCGCATCGCGCAGAAGTTCCACCGGCCGGTGCTGATGATCGCGATCGAAGGGGAGCGGTGCGTCGGATCGGCGCGGAGCATTCCGACGATCAACCTGCACGCGCAGCTCGAACGCGTCGCCGATCTCTTCGAGCATTTCGGCGGACACGATTACGCGTGCGGCTTCTCGTTCGCGACGGACAACTTGCCGGCATTGCGTGAGCGGCTCGCGCGCGTTTTCGAGGAGCTCGATGCGTCGCTGTTCGTTCGTGCGGCGCGCATCGACGGCGAGCTGGCGCTGCACGACATCGACCGCGAATTCGTCGCCGCGCACGAGATGCTCGAACCGTTCGGCGCCGCCAATCCGCAGCCGCTCTTCGCCATCCGCTGCGTCGAGGTGGCCGGCACGCGTTCCTTCGCCGAGGATTGCTGCGAAATGACGCTGGCAAGCAATGGAGACCGCGCGGCAGCGATCGTCTGGCCGTCGGTCAAACAACTCGCGAACGAGATGGTGCGCGACGTGCGTGTCGATGTGCTCGTGCAGATCGAGCCCGACTCCTACCAGCCGTCCGGCGCAAAACTAATCCTCGCGGATGCGCGTAAGAGTGCTTAGTGGCTCGGTGCTTAGTGCTTAGCTTTTGCAACTCCGTCATCCTGAGCCGGCGTAGCGCGGCGAAGGATCTCAAGATTGCACGCTGTTTCGCATTTGGAGATCCTTCGCCGTCTACGCGGCTCAGGATGACGGCCGGGTCCTAAGAATGCAGCGAACCGTTCGAATCCTACGCATCGCCCTTCCGATCCTGTTCGTCGGATTCGTGCTCCTGATCATTTTCAGTTGGAGTCACCGCCGTGCGGTGCTGGATTCGAACACGGCGGGGGAGCAGGTGCCGATCACGCGGCAGGGGGAGCGGCCGCAGGTCTACTCGAAACAGTTCGAGGACACGCAGACGATCGCGGGGCGGGTGGTCTCGCGGATCCGGGCGACGCGCGTCGTGGCGTACACGTCGAACTGGAACACGCTCGAGGACGTCGCGCTGACGATCTACCGTCCGAACGGCCTGACGTACGAGCTGGTCTCGCCGCAGGCGCAGTTCAACAGCCAGACGAAGGAGGCGGACGTGAAAGGCGGGGTGCGCGTGACGTCGAGCGACGGCGTCGTCATCCAGACGGCGGCGCTGCATTTCGACGGCAACCGGCTCACGAACCACATCCCGGTGGTCTTCACCGTCGACCGGTGGAGGGGCAACGCCGGCGCGCTCGATCTCGACGTCGAGGCCGAGACGCTGCACCTCTTCGACAACCTCGACGCGGCGACCTCGCCCGCGCCGAACGACCCGCCGATGTCCGTCAAAGCGAACGACGGCGTCTTCCGGCGGAAGGAGAACGACGTCAACTTCACCAAAGACGTGAAACTGACGCGCCTCGCCGACAAGCTCGACGCCGACCACGTCTTCGGCCTCTTCGCGCAGAACCGCAAGACGCTGGTGAACCTGCGCGGCGAAGGGCACGTCTTCATGTCACTCGCCGCTGCCGCCGCTCCCGGCGAGAACCTCGGCGGACGCAAGGACATCACCTGCGATCGTTTCTACAGCGACGTCGATCCGGCGGGTGTGATCAACGGCTTCCACGCGATCAGCGACGCCGGTCTGGTGCACGCGGTCATCGACGGCCCGCCGAAGCGCGACATCGTGGCGAAGAGCATCTTCGTCGCGCTCGCGAACAAGGCGGTCACCGAGATGAAGGCGGAGTGGCAGGTGCTGATGAAGGAGCTGGGGCCGACGGCGCGCCAGATCACCTCCGATCACGTCACGGTCAGCTTCGATCCGGCGCAGCACAAGGCGACCAACGCGTTCCTCGAGGGGAACGTCCACTACAACGACCCGAAGAACTCCGCGGTCTCCGTTCGCGCCACGTACGACATCACGAACGACCGCGTCGTCATGTCGGCCGATCCGGGCTTCGATCCGACCGTCACGACCGACGGGAACGTCGTGAAGGCGAAGCAGATCGAATTCTCGCCGCGCGCCGGCACCGCCCGCGCCACCGGCAACGTCATCGCGCAGCTCATCAATCGAAGCGGCCTGCCGGCCGACCGCAGCGGGCCGGCGGCGGACGGGACGAACATCTTTCCCGCGAACAAGCCGGTGTTCGTCAACGCCGACCTGCTGAACATCCGCAACGCGAACAAGCTGGCGATCTTCAGCGGGAACGTGCGCGCGTGGCAGGAGACGAACACCATCTTCGCGCAGGAGCTGCAGGTGCAGGGCAACGGCGACTCGATCAACGCGCGCGGCAACGTGCGCACGGTGCTCTACAACGCCGACACGACCGGCAAAGTGCAGCGGCAGACGCCGGTCACCTCCCACAGCGACCAGCTCTCCGGACGGAAGAACGACCGCAAGCTCGATCTGATCGGCAACGTGAAGATGGACGACGAGACGCGCGACCTCACCGCGGAGCACGCGACGTTCTTCTTCGACGCGACCAAGAAACTCGATCACGTCGAGGCTGACGGAAAGGTCGTCGTCACCGAGTCGTCCACCGGCCGGAAGGGGACGGGCGACCACGCCATCTATCGGATGGCCAGCAGGACCGCGGAGCTCACCGGGAAGCCCGCCACGACCACCGCGCCGACCGGCACCGTGAGCGGCGACCGCATCGCCATCGACCTCGCGCACAACAAAGTCGAGGTCCTGAGCCCGCACGGCGAGCAGACCGGAACGTACAAGCCCGACAAGCCGTAGCCTTGGGTCCGTCATCCTGAGTCGCGTAGACGGCGAAGGATCTCAAAATGGCAGGCTGTTTCGCATCTGAAGATCCTTCGCCGCGCTACGCCGGCTCAGGATGACGGAGAGTTGTGCAGACGTTCCATAGTGCTGCTCTGATACATTCCGCGCGACGATGGCTGAACGCCGTGACGATGTCTTCGCCGTGACCGCCGAGGAGCGGGCGGGGAGTGGGATGTTGCGCCTGGCGGCGACGCACCTGGTGAAGGTGTACAAAGGACGCAAAGTCGTCCGCGACGTCTCGGTCGAGATCAAGCAGAACGAGATCGTCGGGCTGCTCGGGCCGAACGGGGCGGGGAAGACGACTACGTTCTACATGATCGTCGGCCTCGTGCGGCCGGACGACGGCTCCGTCACCCTCGGCGACGACGACATCACCGACCTCCCGATGTACCTCCGCGCGCAGCGCGGCATCAGTTACCTGCCGCAGGAGCCGTCCGTCTTCCGGAAGCTGACCGTCGAGGAGAACCTGCTCTCGGTGTTCGAGACGATGGGACTGCCGCGCGCGGAGCGTCAGCGGCGGACGCGGGTACTGCTCGAAGAATTCGGGATCACCCACATCGCGCGGAACCGCGCATACTCGCTCTCGGGTGGGGAACGCCGGCGCGTCGAGATTGCCAGGAGTCTTGCGATCAACCCGGCATTCATTTTGCTAGATGAGCCATTTGCAGGAATCGATCCAATTGCAGTCTTCGAGATTCAAAGAATCGTCTCGCAACTGCGAGCCAGGGGGATCGGGATTCTCATCACCGATCACAACGTGCGGGAAACATTGAAGATCACCGATCGCGCCTATATCATCAAAGAAGGGGAGATCTTCCGACAGGGAGTCCCCGAAAGCCTCTCGGCCGACGCCGAAGTTCGCCGAATTTACCTTGGCGAATCGTTCAACCTGAGCTGAGACCTCCCCTCGAATTAGCAATGGCACTAGAACAAAAACTCCACCTCAAGCTCTCCCAGAAACTGATCATGACGCCTTCGCTGCAGCAGGCGATCAAGCTGCTGCAGTTGTCGAAACTCGAGCTCCAGGAAGTCCTCAACCAGGAGCTCCTCGAAAACCCGCTCCTCGAAGAAACGGCGGAAGAGATCAAGCAGGAAGAGGCCGAAACCGAGTCGCAGGAAACCAAGAACGAGCAGGACGACGAGGCGAAGAAGCTCGAAACGAAGGAGAAGGAAAAAGAGAAGGACTCCTTCGACGAGATCGACTACGACGCCTACTTCCAGGACTACATCGAGTACGGCTACAACCCGCGCGGGATGGGGGAGGAGCACGAGGAGTTCCCCATCGAGAATACCCTCACGCGTCCGCCCAACCTGACCGACCACCTCACCTGGCAGCTCAGCATGAGCGACGCCTCGCCGGCGGTGAAAGAGATCGGCGCCTTCATCATCGGCAACATCGACGAGGACGGCTATCTCCGCGCCACGAACGAGGAGATCGCCACGTCGGGCAACTTCGAGATGAGCGTCGTCGAGGCGGCCGTGAGCGCGATCCAGTCGCTCGACCCGATCGGCGTCGGCGCCCGCGACCTGCGCGAGTGCCTCCTGCTCCAGCTCCAGTTCCTCGACATCGACGTGCCGTACGTCGAGGAGATCATCCGCGATCACTGGGACGACTTCATGCACAAGAAGTACGTCCAGATCTCGAAGGCCCTCGGCATCGACATGAAGACGCTCGAAGGCATCGTCGAGGTCATCAAGCACCTCGACCCGAAGCCGGGGCGCAAGTACTCGAACGAGCGTGCGATCTACGTCGAGCCGGACGTCTACATCCACAAGGTCGGCGACGAGTACGTCATCGTGCTCAACGAAGACGGAATGCCGAAGCTCCGCATCAACGGCAGCTACAAGGCGATGCTGAATTCGATGGACTCGAAGTCCGACGGCGAGACCGTCAACTACATCAAGGACAAGATCCGCTCGGCCGTCTGGCTGATCAAGTCCCTCGACCAGCGGCAGCGGACGATCTACAAGGTCGCGGAGTCGATCGTGAAGCACCAGCGCGAGTTCCTCGAGCGCGGGATCGACTTCCTCCGCCCCCTCGTCCTGCGCGACGTCGCCGACGACATCCAGATGCACGAGTCGACCGTGTCGCGCGTCGTATCGAACAAATACATGCACACGCCGCGTGGGCTCTTCCTCATGAAGTACTTCTTCCACAGCGGCATCGACTCCGACACCGGCGAAGACATCTCCAGCCTCACTGTAAAGAAGAAAATTCAGGGCTACATCGAGGCCGAAGATCCGCGCAAGCCCCTCAGCGATTCCAAGATCATGAAGATTCTCAACGATGAGGGCATTAACATTGCGCGGCGTACGGTGGCGAAGTACAGAGACGAACTGAACATTCCGTCATCAACCGACCGCAAGCAGATTTTCTAGCTCCTGCCCGGAGCTCCAGAGGTGAACATGGCCACCGAAATTACCGGCCGCAACTTCGAAGTCACTCCCGACATCCGCAAGCTCCTCGAAAGCAAAATCGCGAAGGTGCAGGACCGCCTTTTCGACGACGTCATCGACGTGCGCTGCGTCCTGCAGGTGCAGAAGTACCGCAACATCTGCGAGATCCTGATCGTCGGCAAAGACCACGATGTGAAGGTCGTCCAGGAATCGGATGAGTCGATGCAGGACGCCATCAACCTGGCGATCGACCATCTCAAGCGCCAGGCGCAGAAAAACCGCAAGAAGATCCGCGACCACCACCGCAAGGACGGCAACATCAAGTCTCACGTGACGGAGTGGGCCGTCCAGGTCCTCGAGCCGGGACGCCTGCGCGAGACAGGCGACCACAACCGGCCTCGGATCATCAAGACGAATAACCTGCCGATCCGGCCGATGTCGATCGAAGAGGCGGCGTTGCGGCTCGACGACTCCAAGAACGAGTTCATCGTCTTCCGCGACCTCGACACCGACAAGGTGGCGGTGATGTACAAGCGCCGCGACAACAACATCGGCCTGATCTCGCCGGAGTTCTGAGGGGGCTGTAACACTTTTCAACGTTCTGCCTGCTTTTTTCGTAATCCTCCTGTAACCTGAGTCTACTCACCAGGGGAGGGTCTATGAAAAAGTCCAAGTATTTGCTCGTCGCGATAGCCGTGCTGTCGCTTGCCGTTCCTGCTTTTGCGAGGCCGTCGAAGTACAAAGACTGGCCGAACAGTCCCGAGGGGTACTTCATGACGAAGGCCGAACGGGACCAGTGGTCGAAACTCGACTCCGATACCGACGCCGAGAAGTTCATCGCGGACTTTGTCGCCAAGCGCCCGGCGAACTTCGAGAAGGAAGTCGCGGAGCGTGCCGCTAATGCCGACAAGTACCTGACCATCGGCAAGACGGCGGGCTCGAAGAGCCTCCGCGGCAAGATCATCATCCTGTTCGGCGTCCCGACCTCGATGGATCAGTCCGACCAGGCGATTAAGGATCAGGTCCATCGTGACAGCCCGTCGATGGCCGGCCTCATGTCGAACGCAAGCGGCGAAGGCGGCGGTGGCGGAAAGGGCAATGGTGATGATGTGGGTAACATCGGTGATTCGCTCGCGAGTCGCAAGGTCGTCCGCAATCTTCACTTCAATTACCAGGGCGACATCGCCAGGACGCTCAACCGCAAGCAGGTCGACATCACCGTGCAGATCGATCCGAACACCGGCAAGGACGGGATCAACTCGCGCTCGGTGGAGAACGAAGTCAACGGGATGTTCGAGACGATCGCCGAATCGTGGATCAAAAAGTAGGCGCCATGACTCGCAAGGGACAGTGTTGCATCGCTGCGGTTCTCATTCTGATCGCCCTTCCGGCGTTGGCGGGTCTCTCGAAGTACAAAGACTGGCCGAACACGCCGGAGGGTTACTTCATGACGTACGGCGAGCGCGCTCAATGGTCGAGGCTCGCCTCTGATGCCGACGCCGAGAAGTTCATCACGGACTTCCTCGCGAAGCGCCCGGCGAACTTCGAGAAGGAGGTCGCCGACCGCGCCGCGAATGCCGACAAGTACCTCACCGTCGGCAATACGCGGGGCTCGAAGAGCCTTCGCGGCAAGGTCGTCATCCTCCTCGGTGTGCCGACGGCGATGGACTCCTCGGAGCAGACCGTCACGACCTCGTCGAAGCGCGATAACCCGGTCATGGCAAGCGCGATCTCGAATTTCAACGCACCGGGCGGATCCGAGAACATGTCGGACGGCACGGTCGTGAAGGAGATGTCGACGCAGAGCTCCGTCCGCATCCTGCATTTCAACTATCAGGGCGCCGTCGCGCAGACCGCCGACCGCAAGGCGATCGACATCTACGTGGAAGTTCAAGGCGCCACAGGAAAGGACCGCGCGGCGTCGGGAAGCCAGGCAGCCGATCTCGACTCCATCTTCGAGCTCGTCGCGCAGTCGTGGATCAAGAAGTAGGCGTTACCATACGGGCGTGCCAGACACGCAGGAAGAAGACTTTGTACAGACGACCGTGGAGTCGCTCCGTTCCCCGGAACTGGAGGACCTCGCCCTTCGTCTGGTGATCGGCGAGGACGGGCTGGATCGCATCATCGCCCGTCCTCGCGTTCAAAAACCGGGTCTCGCCTTCGCCGGCTATTACGAGTACATCAAGCCGTGGCGCGTCCAGATCATCGGCGCGTCTGAAACGAAGTATCTCGAGTCGCTGCCGCCGCGCCTCCGCGAGAAACGCGTCCGCGAGGTGGCGGCGCTCGACGTCTCCTGCTTCATCGTCACGAAGGGGATCGCGCCGCTCGAGGAGTTCCGGCACGAGTGCGAGAAGCGGTCGGTGCCGCTCTTCTCCACGACGGCGATGTCGTCGACGACGATCACCCGCACGACGTACTTCCTCGAGGAGACGATGGCGCCGCGGCTCACGATGCACTCCGGCCTCCTCGACGTCTACGGCATCGGCGTGCTGCTCCTCGGCGACAGCGGCATCGGCAAGAGCGAGTGCGCGCTCGACCTGGTGTACCGCGGCCATCGACTCATCGCCGACGACCTGGTGGTCGTCCGGCGGCATCCGAACGATGTCCTGCTCGGCTACTCGAACGACCTGCTGCGCCATCACATGGAGCTGCGCGGCATCGGCATCATCGACATCAAGGACCTCTTCGGCGTCGCCTCCACGCGCGACGTGAAGCCGATCGACCTCGTGGTGAAGCTGGAGAAGTGGGTCGAAGGGACGGAGTACGACCGCCTCGGCATCGCCGGCGAGACGTACGAGCTCCTCGGCGTCGCGAAGCCTTACGTCCGCCTCCCGGTGGCATCCGGCCGCAATCTGGCACTCCTGGTCGAGATCGCCGCGCGGAATCACCTGATGAAGCTGCAGGGCTACGACTCCGCGCGGGCGTTCACGCAGAAGATCGACGAGATGATCGCCGACCGAGGAAGCATCAGCGAGTCGCTGCCGCACTCGAATCACGAAGAGGTCACCAGCTCCGCGATCCGCAGCGCGAACACGCGGCAGATGTTGCAGCCGGGCGTCCTCGATCGCGTGAGGAGGCAGCGGTAGCCTTGCCGGCCGGCCCCAAGTATCTCGTCATCATCACCGGCCTCTCCGGCTCCGGTAAGTCGTACGTCCAGTCGACGCTGGAAGACCTCGGGTTCTACTGCAGCGACAACCTCCCGCTCGCGCTGATCGAGCCGTTTCTCGAGGAGGTGGCGGCGCACGAGAACGCCACGCGCGTCGGGATCGTCGTCGACGTCCGCACGCACGACTTCGCGACGATCTTTCCGAACTTCTACCGCGACCGGATCCAGAAGCTCGTCCCGAACTGCGTCCTGATCTTCCTCGAAGCGAGCGACGAGGTGATCGCACGCCGCTACAGCGAGACGCGGCGGCCGCATCCGATGGCCAAGGACCTGCCGGTGTTGGAGGCGATCCAGCGGGAGCGTTCCGAGCTGCGCGAGGTGAAGGCGCTCGCGAACATGGTCCTCGACACCTCGCAGTTCTCGGTCCACGAGCTCAAAGCCGAGGTGATGAAGCGGTTCCAGTTGCCCGGCTACGAGCCGAGCATGCTGATCACGGTGATCTCGTTCGGGTTCAAGTACCAGACGCCGTACAACCTCGACCTGCTGTTCGACGTCCGATTCCTGCCGAACCCGCATTTCATCGAGGAGCTGCGCCCGAAGACCGGCCTTGACCCCGAAGTGATCGCGTATCTCCACGAACAGCCGGAGTACGACGACTTCTACGCCCGCCTCCTCGACTTCATCACCTACCTGGCGCCGCAGTACCGCCGCGAGATGAAGAGCTACCTGACGATCGGGATCGGCTGCACCGGCGGGAAGCACCGCAGCGTCGCCGTCGCCCAGCGCCTAGGCGACGACCTGCTGGAGCGCGGCTACTCGGTGGAGGTCATCCACCGGGACCACCGGCGATGAATCGCTCCAGCCGCGGAGCGGCGATATCCCGGTAGCCCAAGGCGTTAGCCTTGGGGAGGAATCGACCAATAGCGAGAGCCGCGGAGCGGCGACATCGCCTCTACGACGAATGTCGCCGCTCCGCGGCTCTCGCCCTTGGTCGACGTTTGTCCCCAAGGCTGACGCCTTGGGCTAACTGTTGCGTACCAGCACGTTGTTCTCGGCCAGGCGACTGATCGGTGGATTGTAGTGAAGCGCTGAGTGAGCGCGATGGAAGTTGTAGAAGTGGAGAAAGGGAGCAAGCCAACGCCGGCGTTCGTCGGAGTCGT
>DASYSN010000067.1:0-22352 GCA_036003305.1 Thermoanaerobaculia bacterium | reverse complement strand
CCGACGTACTCCGTTTCCAGTTTCATCGGACCGAGCACCGGCGCGCCGTTCTTCGTGAACGCGAGCGACGTCTTCGCCGGATCGGTGGCGATGCCGATCAGCGGCACTTTCTGGATGTAGGTGCCGTTGTCGCCGGCCGGCTTCAGGCCCGCCGCTTCGAACTGGGCGGCGATGTATTGCATGGCGAGATCGTCGCCGCGGGTGCCCGGACCGCGTCCTTCGAGCAGATCGCTCGAGAGGAAGCGGACGTGCGCCTTGATCGCCTCGGCGTTGAACTGGTTCATTCCGGGAGGAGGAGGTGCGGTCGGGGTGGTCGTCGTCGTTGCCGCGAGCGCGACGAGGGCTACGACGGTGACGGCGATGAGGAATAGGGATCGCATACGAATCATGGTTCGATAGGATATCGGAACCCGTAAGCGCGGGCGGCCCGGCCGCGTCCAATTCGGGCGAATGTAGAAGGAGGAAGAATCATGTCCCGACGGTTTGTGATCCCCGCTCTTCTCATGGTTGTCATCCTCGCCACCGGATTCGTCGCAGGTAGAGCCACCGCCGCCCAGCCGCACATGACCGCGGCACTCGACCACCTCCGCGCCGCCCGCGCCTCGCTGGAAAAAGCGGATGCGGACAAGGGAGGTCACCGCGCCGCGGCGATCGACCTGACCGACCGCGCCATCCAGCAGGTCGAGGAAGGCATCGGGTACGCCCGCCATCACTGACGGGCAATGAGCGCGCTGCCGCGCCGGGTGCGGCGCGGCACGCGCCATGGTGATCTTTTTTCTGTGTCTAAACGGTGACGGCCGAGCCTCTAACTTGACTTTCCGAAAATCGAGGGTAGGGATTTCGGTACATAAATCACCCCTAGAGTGAGTGCGATATTCCCTCACCGACTACGACGCCGTCGACGCCCCTCACATGCCGATCAGCGAGAGGGTTCTGGACAAGCTGAGCGATATTTTGCTCGCTTCAGACGAGATCCTCGACATGATCGCCACCAATCCGCTCCTGCCGACCGACACCACCCGTTCGGTCGAGGAGCAGATCCGGGGGGTCTATGACCAGATCAACGACCTGATGAAGTCGATTTCCGACTGAATCAAGAAGCGGGGACGGTTTTACCGCCCCACCTTCGCGATCATCGGTGCAAACGACTGGTCGTACCAGTCGGGCGCGTTCGTCTTCATGTATTCGAGGAAGCTCTTCCCGACTTCCTCGAGGTGCCGGTACTGGATCAGGTTCTTCGAGGCGGCGCGGATCTCCGGGAGGATGATCCGGATCTTCTCCCAGACGAACAGCAGCTCGAGATTGTTCGCGCGATAGAACAGGTCGGAATTCAGGACGCCGGTCGCGACGAAAGACGCGGCCATGTCCCAGTACGTGATGACCATCCGGAACGAGGCGTTCTCCTCGGAACCGGCCGGACAGATCTTCAGCCACTCTTCCCGCGACTGAAACTGCGGTGCGCCGCCGAACCATTTGCGCGCATCGCGCAGCCGCGGCTCGCGGCGGAGGTCGTAGAGCTTCAGGATCAGGTTCGCGTCATCGTAGGTGGGCGGCGTCTTCATAGCTGCGGATGTCTCCTGTGCCAGTTGGTTTTCGATTGGAACAGCTCCGCCGCCGCGACGACGGCATCGTCGTCGAGCGCGCGGCCGACGAACTGTATCCCGACCGGAAGGTTCTTCGACGTAAAGCCTGAAGGAACACTCAGCGCCGGCAGGCCGCAGAAGTTGCCGATCCCGCCGAGCGGATCGGCAAACGAGAGGTCGGTCTCGAGGTTCGTCGACATCGGCGTCGCCGCGATCGGGAGCGACGCCGCCGCGAGAACGTCGAACTTCGTGAACAGGTCGTCGATCCTGTGCTGGATGACGGTGCGAATCCGCAGCGCGCGTTCGTAGTCGCTGCCCGGCACGGTCTGATTGATGTAGCCGCCGATCTTGCCGAGAGGATCGGTCAGCTCGGAGACGCGGCCCGACTCGATCAGCGTGTCGAACGCCGAGGCTCCCTCGACCGAGATCACCACGCCGGCCGCCGCCTCCCACGGACCTTCCGGCAGCGCGGCGTCGCTCACCGAGGCCCCGGCGCTACGTAGCACCGCGATCGCGTCATTCGTGATCTTCGCGATTTCCGCGTTCACATCCTTCCACGCGTTCGTCAGCACGCCGATGCGCAGCGGATGCTGCGGTTTCGCGTAGCGGAAGTACGCTTCGTTGTCCTGCAGCGAGCCGGTGTCGTTGCTGTCGTGGCCGGAGATCTCCTCGAGCACGATCGCGCAGTCGGCGGCGCTTCGCGCCAGCGGGCCGATCTTGTCCATCGAATACGACAACGCCATCGCGCCGCCACGCCCGACGCGGCCGAACGTCGGACGGAGTCCGGAGACGCCGCAGTACGCCGACGGACATACGATCGAGCCCCACGTCTCCGTCCCGATCGCGAACGCGGCGAGGCCGGCCGCGACGATGGCTCCCGAGCCGCTCGACGAGCCGCAGGTCCAACACGTCTCGTTCCACGGATTCTTCGCGCCGCCGCTGATCGATGCCGTCCCGAAGCGATATCCCATGCCGCCGGCGAGCTCGATCATCGCCGCCTTGCCGAGGAGGATCGCGCCGGCGTTCGTGAGCCGTGTGATCACATTCGCGTCGTAGTCGAACGTCTGACCCGCGTACGGCCGCGCACCCCACGTCGTCGGATACCCCTTCGCCGCGAGCAAATCCTTCGCCGCGTACGGGATGCCGTGCAGCGGGCCGCGGTACGACCCCGCGTTGATCTCACCCTCCGCCTTCTTCGCTTCCGCCATCGCGCGTTCGCGCGTGAGCGTGGCGTACGCGTTGAGGCGCGCGCCTACTGTCTCGCCGCGGCGGAGGTACGCCTCCGTCAGTTCGACGGGCGAGAGCTTCTTCGTCCGGATGCGATCCGCGAGCTCGCCGACGGTGAGATAGAGGACCTCCTCGGCGATCATTTCGCCTCCAGCTTCGCGGGCGGCCGGCGCCGCTTTCCGCTGTAGACGCGGAACGGAACCGGCGGTCCGACCTCGTTCCCCAACGGAAACGCGCGCATCGCGTCGATCGCCGGCTGACCGCTCGTGATGATCCGGCGGACGTCGGCGCGCTGCTCGTCGTTGAGGCGCGAGCCGTACTTCGTGAAGACCCAGTGGATCCGCGCCTCCACCTCGGCGTTCGACTGATTCTGTGCTGCCTCGGCCGCCTCGGCGGAGCGTGCATGCACCAGCGCGCTCGCCGCGATCAGGCTTCCGAAAGCTCTGCGCGAGATTCTCATCGACGTACTCCTCGTCCGTGGAAGCGTTCATGCCTCTGCGGACGCTCCGGCTTCGGCCTGCGCGGCTCGCTGCCGGCCGGAACGACTTCGACCCCTTCGGTCCCGCGCCGTCCCGCACCGCCCCGCCGCGCCTTCTCCAGCGTCATCAGAAACCCGAACGCCGGATCCTTGAACTGCAGGTGCCGCAGCACGTTCCAGTGCTTGCGGACGTAGAGCTGCAGGTAGTCGAGGACGTGTCCGAGGGAGATGATCCGGCACGGAGGAACCTCGGAGCCGGGCGGGAACGCCCCGAATGCGATGAGGCGGACGATGTAGCCGGCGCCGAGCATCGCCGAGCCGGTAGCGAGCAGGTCGTCGACCGCGCGCTCCTCCTCCCCGGCGTTCGGCACGAGCCGCGAGATGACGACCTTGAGCACGGCGGGGTCGCGGAAGCCGGTGTTGATCCCGACGCGACCCTCCTTGACCTCGCCGATGATCATGTCGACGCTGTCGGGAGTGACGCCGAGTCCCGCATCGACCTCGCTGACGTCGAGGCCGTGCGGCTGGCGCCGGCGGCCGGGCGCGGGAAGACCGGTCGGGAAGCGGAACGCGAGAATGTCGACGTCCGTGATCATCTGCGCGCCGTTGCGGCCGGCCCGCGCGATGATCGGATACTCCGCGGACGTGAAGTAACCGTTGAGCTGCAAGTACGCCTGCACCAAAGCGACGGCGTGATCCATTAGTTCATCATCGCATGGCGCGAATCATCGCATGCCCTGCTACCATCAATACCTCGCATGGCAAACAACGGATCGACGCCGAAGAAGCTGCTCTACGACTGCTCGAAGTGCCCCGCGTACTGTTGCACGTACGACAGCATCATCATCGAGAAGCGCGACCTCAAACGGCTCGCGAAGCACTTCGGCATCGATGAGGAGACGGCGCAGCGGCGCTTCACGAAAACCGTCGAAGGAGAGCAGGTCCTCCGTCACCACAAGGACCAGGTCTTCGGCAGCGCGTGCATGTTCCTCGACCTCAAGACCCGCCGCTGCACGATCTACGAAGCACGCCCGGGCGTCTGCCACGAGTACCCCGATGCGGCGCACTGCGGCTACTACGACTTCCTGAAATGGGAGCGGACCCATCAGGGGGATGACGACTTCATCCCGATGAAGCCATACTAAGGAAGCGAAGGCCAGCAGTTATTTGTTGTACGTGCGGATGAGGCAAGCTGTACTGATTGCGCTCTCGATCCTCGTCGCGACGTTCGCGTTCGCGCAGGATCAGCATCTCGCCGAGAACCTCTCGGTCGGCTACGTCATGGTGCCGTTCACCGTCTTCGGCACCCACAACGCGCCGCGGACCGACGTGCGGGAGAAGGACGTCGAGCTGTTCGTCGACGGCGTGCGCGTCAAGAGCGACATGTTCGAGAGCTCGCTCAACGCGCCGATCTCCTACACGATCCTGCTCGACGGCTCCGGCTCGATGGGTCTGGCCGGAAAGATGGAGGCGGCGCGCGCCGCGGTCGACACGCTGCTGGCGCACCGGCAGTCGGACGACGACTTCTCCCTCTACGTCTTCGATGACAAAGAGGCCCACGAGGTCGTACCGTTCACAACCGACGGCAACGCCGTCCAGGCCGCGATGCGCGGCGTGAAGCCGTTCGGCAAGACCGCGTTCTTCGACGCCCTCGCGACGATGCCGGAGCGCAGCCGCCTCGGCCGCAACCCAACCCGCGCGATCATCCTGCTCAGCGACGGCATCGACAACAACTCCCACCTCACGCGCGAGCAGCTCGCGGGTCAGCTCGAAGGGATCGCGATCCCGATCTACGCCCTCGGTCTGCGCGAACCGTCCGAGCTGAGCGCCTCCGGGACAACGACGGCGCAGAACGAGGCGCTCTCGGATCTCCAGCTCCTCGACGAGATCTCCAACCTCACCGGGGGACGTCTCTACCTCGGCAATGAGCCGCAGCAGCTCGCCGGCGCCGTCGACAGCCTCAACCAGAATCTCAGGGCCCAATACCTCCTCGGATTTACCCCGACAGGAAAAGGTGCAGTAAAGTACCGCCGCATTTCGCTCAGGGTCGCCGGTCGCGTGCGTTCCGTCCGCGTCCGGGCGGGTTACCGCGGAACCGAGCCGCCCGTGCTCGCAGCGGAAAAAGTTGAAAGGAAGAAAAGCTCATGAAACGAACACTCAAGGGACTCTCCCTAGGAATCCTCACGGTTGCGCTCGTAGGGTGCGCGACCAACAAGTCGGTCGACGAGAAGATCAACGCCAAGATCGCGGAATCGGAGTCGAAGTCGAACACGAAGATCGAGTCGGTCGCCGGTCAGGTCGAGACCGTCCAGCAGCACCAGAAGGAGCAGGACGCGCAGCTTGCCTCGCTCTCGCAGGAAGCGAAGGACGCCCTCAAGCGCGCCACCGACGCCGGCGTTCTCGCCAAGGGGAAGGTCGCCTTCCAGCAGACGTTCGGTGAAGACCGCATCAAGTTCAAGCTGAACAAGTACGAACTCGACGACGCCGCCAAGGCCGCGCTCGATGAGTTTGCCGGCAAGGTGAAGGCCCTCTCCGACCAGTACTACATCGAGATCCAGGGCCACACCGACGACACCGGCGGGAAGCGCTACAACGAAGACCTCGGCGAGCGCCGCGCCGAAGCCGTCCGCCGCTACCTCTCGCGCTCGGCCGGCCTTCCGCTGATGCGGATGTCGACCATCAGCTACGGCGATACCCTGCCGGTCGCCCCGAACAAGACCCGCGCCGGCCGCGCCCAAAACCGCCGCGTCGTCATCGTCGTCCTCGAGTAGCTCGCTCTCGCCGTGTGGCGCGGGCTTTCCAGCCCGCGCCCTTTTCTCAACTGAACGTCGCTACCACCGGCGCGTGATCGCTGGTGCCGATCTCGCGGTACGACGGGCAGGCCGTCGCCTTCTCCGCTAAAGACTCACTCGCGAGAACGTAGTCGAGGCGCCAGCCGATGTTGCGCTGGCGCATGTTCCTCCATGGCGCCCACCAGCTGAAGTAGTTGTCGTCTTGCGGGTAGAGTCGTCGGCCGACGTCATCGAGACCGCCCTCCCTCAGCAGTTCCTCGAACAGCTCGCGCTCCTCCGGCAACTGACCGATCGCGCGCGGCTTCCGCTCCTTCGGATGGACGTCCATCTCCGTTCGCGCGATGTTCATGTCGCCGCAGATGACCAGTTGCCGGTTCGCGTCGCGCATCCCGCGTGCGTATCCGATCAGTTCGCGGAAGAAGGCGATCTTCGCGGGGAAGTCCTTGCCGCCGTTCGGAACGTACACCGACGCCACGGTCAGATTTCCGATCTCCGCCTGAACGATGCGCGTCTCGTTGTCGAAATGCGGATGCGAGAACTTCGGCTCCTCGGCGAACGCGCCGCGGCGGACATGCAGTCCGACGCCGGAGTACGCCGCCGCACCGTGCCAGTAGCAGGCGTAGCCCTCGAGATCGCAGATGGTGGCGGGGATCTGCTCCTGCTTCGCTTTCAGCTCCTGCAGGCAGACGACGTCCGGCTGCTCGGCCGTGACCCAATCGAGGAACTGCTCGTGCCGGGCGCGGATCCCGTTCACGTTCCACGTCGCGATTTTCATACGGCGACATTGTAGTGACCCCTCGCGGCGCCACGATGTCTCACGATCGGGACGGGGAGGCACGTAAGTCGCTGCAATTTCGGCCGAATTTTCGGCCTCGCTTCTTGCAAGCGACCCGGGCGGCTGCTACCGCCGCATACTCAAGGAGCGTTCATGAAAAGAGTCCTTCTTCTGCTTATCGCCGCAGTTCTCTTCATCACCCCGTCACTCTTCGCGCAGGACTGGCGGGGGCGCGGTTACTACAACCGTCCCCGTGACAATGCATTCGAGCTTGAACCGTTCCTCGGTTACCGCTGGGGCGGGACGATCTTCTCAGACACAACGAATGTCTATGGCCTCGGGAACGTCGACCTCCAGAGCTCCGCCTCCGTCGGCGCCAACTTCGCGATCCCGACGGGCGTGAACGGCATGAAGGTCGAGCTGATGGTCAACCACCAGAACACGACCGTCGGTCACGGAGACACGTCGCTCTTCGGTCCGGGAAACAACGTCGGCGACATCGGCGTGACGTACTACCACGCTGGGCTGCTGATTCCGTTCAACCAGGGGCGGGGCGCAACGCCGTTCGTGGTGGTCAGCGCCGGGATGACGAATCTCGATCCGAAGATGTCGGGTGTCTCGTCGTCGAACAAGTTCTCGGCATCGGCGGGCATCGGCGTGAAGGTTCCGATCAACCCAGCGCTGTCGATTCGCGGCGAGGTCCGCGGCTACTTCACCGCGGTCGGCAACAACAACGGCTGCCCCGGCTGCTACGGCTACAACGACAACAACTTCTACCAGGGCGAAGCAAACCTAGGCTTAACGTTTAGATTCTGAAGTGTGTTACAGCGGGCTGGCGCACTCGTTGCACAGCCCGCTGTGCATGAGCGGAACGGAGCTACACGAACAACGGGTGGCGCTCGGTTACAGCCGCAATCTTTTCGCTGAGATCCTGCAGGTCGAGCCGGAACAGCTCGCGTCGTGGGAGCGCGGAGACGCCGCGATCGACGATCCCGAGGATGTCCGGTTCGCGCTGCGTGCATTGACGCGCGTCAAACGCGAAGCCGTCATTGCCAGCGGAAGATTTTGAGGCCGATCAGGAACGAGGCCGCGCCCCACGCCGCCAGAACCAGCAGCGGTCCGGTGAGGTGACTGAGCGGCACCGCCTCGTTCATCACTCCGCGTAACGCGTCGTTGAGCGCCGTCAGAGGCAACGCCCGGATGAATGGCTTCACTGCCTCGGGAAACCGCTCGTACGAGAAGAACACGCCGGAGCAGATCCACATCGGCACCATCACGAGGTTCATGATCCCGCTCACCGCCTCGATCGTCCGCGCGCGTGAGGCGCCGAGGATGCCGAGGCCGGAGAACGAGAACCCGCCGACGAGGCAGACGAGCACCAGCACCGCGATCGAGCCGTTCACGCGGACGTTGAACACGATCCACCCGAACGCCACGAGGATCGTCACCTCGGTCACCAGGAACATGAGACGCGACAGGAACTGAGCGAAGAGGTAGTCCGTCTTCTTCATCGGCGTCGCGACGAGCCGCTTGAGCAGTTTCCGCATGCGTGCGTTCACGATCGTGAAGCCCATGCCCCACATGCCGGTCGACATCAGGTTCATGCCGATGAGTCCCGGCATCAGGAAGTCGATGTAACGCGATCCCTGCTCGGTGACGTGGACTTCGCTCGCATGCAGGACGTCGCGGCGCCCCGCCGCTTTCTGCAGCGCGTCGTCCGCTTCGACGCGCGCCGTCCGCGCTTCGGGACGTGTCGGGTCGTAGTGGAACACCGGAGCCGCGTCGCCGTCTATGAGCAGCGAGATCTTGCCGGTCCGCAGCTCCGCGCGCCCTTCCGCGGCGCTCACGAGCCGCGGCATCAGCGCCGGCGACTCGGCGAGCGCACGCATCCTCACCTGCGCCTGCGGCCCGTTCACGACCGCGACCGGCACGCGGTCCGGCGCCTTCGAGCGGAATGCGAATCCGAGCGCCAGCGCCAGCAGCAGCGGGAAGCCGAACACCCAGAAGATCGCCTCCGTCTCGCGCAGGAACTCCTTCGTCCGCACGCTCGTGAGCTCGAAGAGCGGACGGCGGACGCCTCCGCTACGCATCGCGCAGCTCCCTTCCCGTCAGCGAGACGAAGAGATCCTCCAGCGTCGCCGCGTGCGTCGAGAGCGTGATCAGCTTCGAGCCGTTCCGTTCGACGATGTTGATCAGTTGCGGCACAGACGTCGCCAGCGAGTCGACGCGGAGCTGCCAGGCGTTGCCGCGCGGCGAGCAGCCGTGGCATCCCGGCAGGCCTTGGAAGGCGTCGGGCGGCAGCGGCGGATCGCTGGTGAACTCGATGATGTTTGCCGCCTCGAGCTTCGCGATCAGCTCCCGCGGCGTGCCGAGGGCGATGAGGTGTCCGTGATCGACGATCGCGATCCGGTCGCAGAGGCGCTCCGCCTCTTCCATGTAATGCGTCGTCAGCAGGATCGTTCCGCCGCGCTCGCGGAAGCGCTGCACGACTTCCCACAACTGCAGCCGCGACTGCGGATCGAGCCCGGTGGTCGGCTCGTCGAGGAAGAGCACGTCGGGATTACCGACCAGCGCGCACGCGACAGCGAGGCGCTGCTTCTGGCCGCCCGACAGTTTGCCGAACCGCGCGTTCCGCTTCTCATCGAGCGACAGGTCGCGCAACAGTTCCTCCGGCTCGCGGCCGTTGCGATAGAAGGAGCGAAACAACCGCAGAATCTCGAGGACGGTCAGCTTTTCGTGAAGCTGCGTCTCCTGCAGCGAGATCCCGATGCGCTCCCGCAGTTCCTGCGCGTGGCCGTTCCAGCTCAGGCCGAGCACGCGCACTTCGCCTGAATCGGCCGGCTGCAATCCTTCGAGGATCTCGATCGTCGTCGTCTTTCCAGCGCCGTTCGGGCCGAGGAGCCCGAACGTCTCCCCAGCCTCGACGACCAGGTCGAGTCCGTCGACGGCCTTCACGTCGGCGTAGTACTTCCTCAGATTCAGGCACTCGATGGCGGGCATGGGAGCCGGGAACATAACATGCTCGTATGCGCGCCGCGATCGTCGAAGGGAAAGAGTTCCGCATCGCTGACATCGATCGTCCCACGCCCGGACCGAACGAGCTGCGCATTCGCGTTCATACGACGGCGGTCAACCGTGCCGACCTGCTGCAGCGCGAAGGGCACTATCCGCCGCCGCCGGGAGCGTCGGAGATCATCGGCCTCGAATGCGCGGGCGTCGTCATCGACGCGGGCGAGAACGTGCGCGGCTGGTCGAAAGGCGATCGCGCGATGGCGCTCCTGGCCGGCGGCGGCTACGCCGAGGAGGTCGTCGTCGACGCCGGTTCGGCGATGCACGTGCCGGACGCGCTGACCGATGAAGAAGCCGCGGCGATCCCGGAAGTCTTTCTCACCGCCTTCAGCAACATCTTCATGCTGGCCCGGGCGAAGCAAGGAGAGTCGATCCTGATCCACGGCGGCGGAAGCGGCGTCGGAACGGCCGCGACGACGCTTTGCAAGTTGAACGACATGCGCGTGATCGTGACCGCCGGTTCGGACGAGAAATGCGCGCAGTGCCTCCGGCACGGTGCCGACGCCGCGATCAACTACCGCACCGAGGATTTCGTCGAGAAGGCGAAAGAAGTCGACATCGTGCTCGACCACATCGGCGCGAAGTACCTGGCGCGCGATCTCGACACGCTCGCGATGGAAGGCCGCGTCGTGATCATCGGATCGATGGGCGGCGAACGGACCGCGACGATCGACGTCTCCCGCCTCCTCAGCAAACGCCTGCAGATCCTCGGGTCGACCCTTCGCGCACGGCGCGTCGAAGAGAAGGCCGCGATCGTGAAGACATTCATCGACCGCTTCGGCCCCGCACTCTCGGACGGCCGCATCAAACCGGTCATCGACCGCGTCTACGAACTGCACGACGTGGACGAAGCGCACCGCCGCGTCGCCGGCGACCATTTCGGCAAGGTTGTCATCCGCGTCAGCCGGTGAGCTCGTCGCAAGTTGGACAACCCCTCACCCGGCCTTCGGCCACCCTCTCCCCGCTACGCGGGGCGAGGGGTAATTACGAAAAGGCGGCGCCATTACCCTTCGCCCCGCGTAGCGGGGAGAAGGTGGCCGAAGGCCGGATGAGGGGCGATCCCGCGCCGAGGTATCGTCGACAGGCGCGAGCGTTTCATCGCAGGAGCGAAAGCGACTCGCATCCCTTGAGCGAACCCCAACGGCGCGAGTTGCGTTGGATCGTTCGGGGAGCCTTGGCTGCGAGGAGGACACGTACCGTGTCGTCCCCGCAACTGAAGAACGTGAAGCGATCGAGGTCCGTCATCCCGACGATGGCGTAATCGACGGCGGTCAAGCCGTCCAGATCGCGGAGGCGCGGATCGGCGCCGCGTGCCAGCAGAAGGCGGACGATCGGCGTATAGCCGTAACCGGCCGCCATCATCAGCGGCGTCATACTTTTGACCGCGCGATTTGGATCGGCGTGGCCGTCGAGCAGCGCGGCGACGGAGCCGAGCTGGTTCTTGTGGACGGCGTGCAGCAGCGGCGTCCAGTTGTTGACGCCTTCCGGCGCGTTCGGGTCCGCTCCCTGCGCCAGCATCTGACGCACCTCGGCGACGTTGCCGCTCCGGACTGCGCCGATGAACGACGTCGAGGCGGCGAGAAGCACGAGCCACATGAGCTGTCGCATGCCGCCAATCTGCACCCGCGCGGCGCAAGAGTCAAGCGCTTGCGTTTACAAAGCGAAGCCCGCTCCAGAGCTTCAGATCGATGAGCAAACCCTCGCGTTCCCGCTCACGCAACCAGCGCTCGACATTCCCGAGCGGGACGAGGTGCACGGTGATCTTCTCGTTCCCGACCCCTCCCCCTTTTCCGACGCATCGGACGCCGTATGCGCGATAGAGACTGACGATCTCGGACGTGATCCCGGGCGATGACGGTCCGCGCGCGAGCAGCTCCACGCGCTCGCAGACGAAGCCCGTCTCCTCCTCCAGCTCCTTCTTCGCCGTCGCCGCCGGATCGCTCTCGCCGTCGTCGCCGACGAGGCCGGCGGGCCAGTCGATCACGCGCGCGTTCACCGGTTTCCGATCCTGCTCCGTGAGAACGACCTCGCCATCCTCCGTCACCGCGATGACGGCGACCGCTTCCGTCGCCTTCTTGCGCTCGACGTACTCCCACTCGTCGCGCTCGAACACGACGATCCGCTTTCCTTCGAAGATCTGTTTCGCCATCAGTCGACCGGAGTGCTCCGTCCCTTCGCGACCGGTGGAAATCCGAGCGCGCGCTCGTACTCCTCGAAAGCCACACGGTAGCACTCGCAACTGAGCGATTCGAGTTTCGCGCGGTCGATGACGCAGACGCGGTTGCGGCGCGGTTCGATCGCCCCCGCGGCCGTGAGCGCCGACATCGCCTCGGTGATCCCGGCGCGTCGCGTCGCCAGCATGAACGCGAGAAACTCGTGCGTCAGCGACATCTCGTCGGCGGCCACCCGGTCGTGCAGCAACAGCAGCCAGTGCGCGAGCCTCTGCTCGACGTTGTGCCGCCGGTTGCACGCCGCGAGCTGCGACACGCCGGTGTAGAACGCGTAGACGAAGTGATGCAGGATCGCGTTGACTCTCGGCTCCCGAATCATCTCCGCGGTCACAAAGTCCCGCGGGAGCAGCGCCAGCCGGCCCCGCCCCTGGCAGACGCCGGCGTGAGGATTCAGCGCGACGCCAAGCACCGCGTTCACGCCCATGATTCCCTCGGGGCCGACCATGCCGACCTCGACCATCTCGCCGTCTTCCAGCGTCCGCATCAGAGAGATCACCGAATCGAGCGGGAAGAAGACGTGACCGGGGAGCTCGTCCTCTTGAAACAGCCACTGCGCCACCTGTACCTCTTCAACGCGCGCCGCGCCGGCGAAGCGTTCCTGCGATTCGGGAGGCATCGCGGCGACGAGTAGGTTTTGCGTGAGCTGAACATCCGCCACTCATTCCGAAAGAGCCAACGCCGTGCCACCAATATGTACGGCAACGGACAGACACGACCGCTCCGCGCATCGTTAGATGTCACGTCCAACCATGTCCCTCCCCATCCTGATCGTGGAAGACGATCAACCGCTCCGCTCGCTCCTCACAGCCCTCCTCTCACAAAACGGCTACGCGTTCGAATCCGTCGGTGACGGACGGATCGCCATCGATTTCATGCGGCGCAAGAACTACGGCGCCATCCTCCTCGACCTGATGCTGCCCGAAACCAATGGCTTTGAGGTCATCGACTACATCCGCGCCGAGAAGCCGGAGCTGATGGAGTCGGTCATCGTCATCACCGCCGCGTCGAAGCACACGCTTCACGGGTTCGACGACTCGACCGTCGGCGCGCTCGTCCGGAAGCCGTTCGACATCCACAAGCTCATCGCGACGCTCGACAGCGTCACTGGAAGAGAGAGGCCTGAGCGCCACGGCGACGGAACGCTGCCGAGGACAAGTGCATGTCTCGCTCGTTGAGTCCGAGGCGTCTGCAGGTGACATCGAACATCGCCTCGATCTGCTGCGCGAAGATGCCGCGCCCGCGGCCGCGGACGCCCCACTGAGCCTCGTAGAGCGCGCCGCCGCGGAGATCGCGGATGCGGTTCAGCACCTTCTCCTTCCGATCGGCGAAGTGCTCTTCGAGCCAGCGCTCGAATAGCGGAGCAACGGCCCAAGGCAACCGCAGCACGACGAATCCCGCGAAGCTCGCGCCGGCGTCGCGCGCCGCCTCCAGGATCTTCGGCAACTCGTGATCGTTGATCGCGGGGATCAGCGGCGCCACCATTACCGTCGCCGGGATCCCGTTCTTCGCGAGCGTCTCGATCGCGTTCAGGCGCAGCTCGGGCGTCGAGGCGCGCGGCTCCATGATGTTGGCGAGCTTCGCGTCGAGCGTCGTGAGCGACACCGCGACCGAGGCAGCGCCGAACTGCGCCAGCTCGCCGAGGTGATCGACGTCGCGGGTGACGAGGTGATTCTTCGTGATCATTGCCGTCGGGTTGCGGAAGTCGGCGAGCACGGCGAGGCAGCGGCGCGTGATCTCCAGCTTTCGTTCGACCGGCTGGTAGGGGTCGGTGACGCCGCTGATCGCGATCGTCTCAGGCTTCCACTTCGGCGAGAGCAACTCCTCGCGCAGCAGCTCCGGCGCGTCCTCCTTGACCATGATCTTCGTCTCGAAGTCGAGGCCGGCGGAAAAGCCGAGGTATTCGTGCGTCGGGCGCGCGAAGCAGTAGGCGCAACCGTGCTCGCAACCGCGGTATGGATTGACGCTGTAGGTGAAGCCGACGTCCGGCGAGTCGTTGCTGGTAATGATCGTGCGCGTCGGATCGCGGAGATAGACCGTGCGAGGCACGCTCTCGTCGCGTTCCGCTTCGTCATCGACGACGTATTCGAGCTTCTCGAATCGATTCTGCGGATTCCAGCTCGCTCCTCTGCGCCGAATGGCGCTCATGTCCGCAATTGAGCGTATCGCGGCCGTCAAGAAAATCTACGAGGGTTAGATTTCGCACACTTCTCGCAGCTTCTTCGAACGCATCATGACGGTCGCGACCACAACGAGGGTCATGGTGCCACCGAAGATTACCGAAGGAACGGTGCCCATAAGCCGGGCCGCGACGCCCGATTCGAAGGCTCCGATCTCGTTCGACGCGCCGATGAAGATCTGGTTCACGGACGACACGCGGCCGAGGAGGTTCTGCGGCGTGATCGTCTGGAGAAGCGTGCCCCGGATGATGACGCTGACGTTGTCCGCCATCCCGCTGACCGTCAACAGCGCCAGCGAGACCCAGAAGTTCCGCGAGACGGCGAACGCGATCATCGTCACACCGAAGATTCCGACCGAGCCGAAGAGTGAATAGCCGGCACGGCGCATCGGCGGGCGGTGCGCGACGATCATTCCGGTCACGAGCGACCCGACCGCAGGCGCGGCGCGGAGCACGCCGAGGCCCTGCGGGCCGACGCCGAGGAGCTTCGCGAAGATCGGGAGGAGCGCGACCGCGCCGCCGAAGAGCACCGAAAAGAGATCGAGCGTCATTGCCGCCAGAAGCACCGGCTGATCCCAGATGAAGCGGATGCCGACGCGGAGGCTCTCCGAGATCGGGATGTCTTCCTTCACTTCCGGACGGCTGCGATGCGTCACGATCGTCAGCGCGAAGAGACCGGCGGCATAAAGCACGACGACGCCGGCATAGGCGAGACGCGCACTCCCGAAGCCGTACGCCAGGCCGCCTGCCGCCGGGCCGACCACGGCCGCGAATTGCCACGTCGAGCTGCGCCAGGCGACGGAATTCGGGTAGAGCTCCCGCGGCACCACGTCCGCCGTGAACGCGTTGAACGCCGGCCGCGTGAAGCTGCGAGCGATGCCGCTGAGGAAGATCACGAGGTAGATCGGCCAGACGTGTCCGGCCGCGATGAGGCCGAGCTCCGTGAAGACGAGGAGCGCGATGCCCGAGACGAGCATCCCGAACGTCCCGCAGAGCGCGATGAAACGCCGCTCCGCTCGATCGGCGACGTGTCCCGCATACAGTGCCACCGCGATGAACGGCAGCGCCTCGGCCAGGCCGATCATCCCGAGCGACAGCGGATCGCGCGTCGTCTCGAACACCTGCCATCCAACGACGACGATCTGCGCCTCCCGCGCAACCGTGGTCGTCGCGTAGCTGAGGATGAGGCGCAGGAAGTTCGGAATCCGTAAGGACGCGTACGGGTCGTGACGCAAGCGGCGCGGAGTGTAACTAATCCGGCGGGACGCCCAGCCACGCGGTATCCGGAAAACTTATGGGAGTGATCTGGGCCACGGGGAACCTCCGTGGGTATTTGCAATTATAGTTTCCGCAAACGATGCAGCGTGAGGAGAAATCGGAGCGAAGCCGCAGGCTGGTGCTCGATGCCGCGCTGCGACTCTTCTCGACCCGCGGCTTTCGGGCGACCAGCGTCCGCGACATCGCGGAAGCCGCCGGTGTCTCGACCGGGAACCTCTACCACCACTTTCCGGACAAGGAAGCGATCTTTCGAACACTCCTCGACGAGTACCGCGAGATGGTCGCGAGCGAGCAGTTCCCGTTCTTTCGCGCGCTTCACAGCGGCAGATTCCCCGACAATCTCGAAGACATCGGCTTCGCGGCGCGCGACTCGGTGAAGCAATACCGCCGCTACATGCTCCTCATCTTCGTCGACGTCATCGAATTCGACGGAACGCACATCCGCGAGTTCTACAAGAGTCTCGCGACGCGTTTCGCGGAGATCGTTCAGCAGAATCCCGAGGTGACGGAACGCGTGCGCGAGCACGTCTCCCCCAGCGCCGCGATGCAGCTCGTGGCACGAACGTTCATCAGCTACTTCCAGCTCGAGCTGCTGTTCGGCGTCTCCGAGCCGTTCGGCAAGGAGTCGAAACAGATCGTCAGCGACATCGCCGATATGCTCCGCTGCGGAATCGCGCGGCAGAAATGAGCTGGAATCCGAATCAGTACGAGCGCTTCAAATCGGAGCGCAAGCAGCCGTTTGCCGACCTCCTCTCGCTGGTCGAGCACCGCCCCCGCATGCACGTCGTCGACCTCGGATGCGGCACCGGCGAGCTGACGCGCGAGCTGCACCAGTCGCTGAACGCCGAGGAGACCGTCGGGATCGACAACTCCGAGACGATGCTCCTGAAGTCGAGCGGCTTCGGCGGCGAGACGCTCCACTTCGAGCGCGGCGATATCGAGGCGTTCGTCACCGACCGGCCGTACGACCTGATCTTCTCGAATGCGGCGCTGCACTGGGTCGAGGATCACGAATCGCTGCTCACACGCCTGACGAGCTTTCTCGCGCCTCACGGCCAGCTCGCCGTGCAGATGCCGGCAAATGAGACGCACGCATCGCATCAGACGGCGATCGACGTGGCGCAGGAACTCGGCATCGAGCCGCGCCGCTCCCCGATGCAGCCTCCCGAGCGCTACGCCGAGTGGCTGCACCACCTCGGCTTCATGCGTCAGCACGTCCGCCTCCAGATCTATGGACACCTGCTCGACTCATCGAGCGACGTGATCGAGTGGGTCAAAGGAACGCTGCTGACTGACTACGAGCGCCGCGCCGGCGACCGCTGGCCGGAGTTCCTGAAGCGCTACCGCGAGCTCCTGATCGAGCGCATCGGCGACAAGCACCCGCACTTCTTCACCTACCGCCGCATCCTGCTCTGGGGGACGTTCTAGGAAGTCTTCGGTCCTCAGTCCTCGGCGAGCATCGTGTGGAGCGCGAGCCCGATCGTCACGGACGAGAGGAGGAAGATCGCGAGGAAGAACGTCACCGACAGCGACGCCGCCTGTCCCGCGTTCTGCAGGAGGGTCGCCGGCGTGAGGCTGTGCAGCATCGCCTGGATGGCGGCCCATTTCCACGCCAGCACCGCGGTCCACGCGGCGGCGACGGCGGCATACGAGATCGCCTGAAAGACTTTCAGCGGACGCGAGGCGCGCTCCATGGCGATCGTGTTGCGCAGGAGCTGCGCCTTGAGCCAGACGACCTGCGGATCGGGAAGCGGATGCTCGCGGACGTCGATTGACGCGAGCTCCTTCATCTGCGGCGCGACGAGCATCGTTGCCTCGCAGTCGGCGCACTGCGCGACGTGCGCGCGGAGCGTGTCGGTCCAGCGTCCGGCGATGACGTCGCGCTCGAAACGGCACTCGCTCATCGCGTCACCTCCGGCCCGATGCCGGCCTTCGACAACAGCTCCGCGAGCCGCTTTCGCGCCCGGAACAGCAGCACGCGGACGCTCGCCGACTTCACGCCGAGCGCTTCGCCGATTTCGTCATGACCCGCTTCCTCGACGTGCGCGAGCCACAACAGCGCGCGCTCCCGCGGCTTCAGCTCGCCGAACAGACGCGACACGTCGTGACGCAGCTCGCCGCGATCGGCTACCGTGGCGGAGCGCGGGGTCAGCGAATCGAGACGCAGACGGTCACGCTTCGACTCGCGGAAGTGGTCGAGCGCCAGGTTCGTCGCCGCACGGAACGCATACCGGCGCGCGTGCTCGTCACTCTCGAACGTCGGATTCGCGCGCAGAAAACCGAGGAACGTCTTCTGGAGCAGGTCGTCCGCCGTCGCGGGGTCGCCCGTCATCCGGTAGATGTACGACCAGAGGCTTCCGGCCGTCTTCCGGTAGAAGGCTTCGAACTGCGCTTCGTTCATTGGTTTCTGCGGTGCGCGCCGGCCGCCGCTGACCTGTTCCCTGTCGAGCGATGCCGGCAACGCGAGAGCCTCGGCGAACATGGGACGTTACGACTGTGTTGGCGGTTGCAGTTCGGTCGTGCTGGACGAATGCGGTTCGAACATACCCCACTCGCGCGACAGGCGCTTCGTGAGGATTACACTCGTCAGGTATCCGAGACCGAGCGCCAGCAGGAGCAGACCCGGGAAGATCATCCCGTGCTCGTACGTGAAGAGCGACAGCAGGATGAACGCAACCCCGAGGAACGAGAGGACCGTCGCGTTGCGAATGCCGGCCAGCATCCGGTCCTGCGTTTTCACCTTCGGCGCCGCCTCGAGCTCCCCGAGGAACTTCTGGCCCTGCGGCGAATCGAGGAACTGCACGAACTCCGGCCCGGTGCCGAACTTGTCGAGCAGCCGTGCCTGAACCTCCGCCTGATAGCGCGCTTTGTCGCTCTTCGACTTCGAGCTGAAGTAGGAGATCGCGACCATCATGGCGCAGAAAGCAACGCCGAGGGTGATCGGGATCATGTAGACGCTGACTTCCATGAGTAAAGCCTCCGATGTTTCTGGACGCTAATACGTGGGTCAGGTCATTTGGTTAACATCGGCGCATGAAGTTCTCCGTTTCCGAGTACGTGCGCTGGGAAGACATCGATGCCGCGGGCATCATCAACTACCAGGCGTACTTGCGCTTTTTCGGACTGGCGGAGGTCGAGCTCTTCCGCTCGTGCGGCCTGTCGTACAAGACGCTGATTGAAGACGTCGGGATCTGGCTGCCGCGCGTTCACGTCGAATGCGACTTCTTCTTCCCGGTCACGCTCGACGAGCTCCTGGTTGTCGACGCCTACTTCGGACATCTCGGCACCAGCTCGCTCCACGTCAACTTCGAGGTCCGCCGTCAGACCGCGCCGGAACGGATCGTGGCGAAGGGGAAGTACATCCTCGTCAGCGTCAAACAGGGGGAGTTCACGCCGACGCCGATTCCCGATCTCGTCCGGGAGCGAATCGCCGATTACGTCGAGAAGGCGTAAAATCGGCAAGGTCCTCCTCCCGACAACGATGCCCGAGATTAACGAGCTCCGCACGTCGGATCGCTTCGGTGCCGTCGAACCGCTCGCCGGCGGTTTCGGCGCGGCGAGCGTCACGATCCTCAACCTCGCTTCGCGCGGAGTGCAGATCGAGCACACGCAGCCCCTTCGTCTCTCGCTCAATGGCCGCCTATGGTTCCGGCGCGGCGACGTCGCGGTCAGCGTGCAGGGACGCGTCGTCTGGAGTCACCTGTCGAAGACGCGCGACGCGACCGGGAAACTGCTGTACCACTCCGGGATTCACGTGCCCGAGGAAGCAGGCGACCTCGCCGGAGCCATCGCGGCTCTCGCGCGGCACGGCCTCATCCGGAAGGACGGCGACTCGCTCGAACGCAAGCGCGCGACCGCCGAGGAAAAAGAACAACAGCGACAGGCACGCCCGGTGGTGAAGTTCGTCCGCGTCGGACACGACGTCGATTCCGACACCGCGCTGCTCATCCTGCAGGCGCGCGACCGCCTCCGCGCGAATCCGGCCGAGGCGGTGAAGTGGTACAACCGCGCGAAGTTCTCGATCATCGACAGCGGCACGCCTGTCTCCACCGACCAGCTCCGGCACCGGGAAGAGACGCTCGCCGTCTGGGAGTACCTCGAACGGACGGTCGACCTCCCGACGATCGAGCGCGTGCTCGCGCGAGGACGTTAGAACCCGATGAAGTTCGGCTCCGGATGCAGCTCGATGCCGAATTTCTCGCGCACCCGATTCTGAATCGTCTCGACGAGCGCGAGGACATCGCGCGCCGTCGCGCCGCCGCGGTTGATCACGGCGAGCGTGTGCTTCGTCGATAGCCCGGCGTTGCCAAGGGTGAAGCCTTTCTCGAATCCGGCGTGTTCGATGAGCCACGCCGCCGATAGCTTCACCATGCCGTCGCTCGCCGGATACCGCGGCATGTCCTCGGTGACCAGCGACGGATCGACGATCGGGTTCATGAAGAAGGAGCCGTCGCTCCGCGTGTCGGGGTCGGCGGGATCGAGCACCATGCCCTTCCGTCTGCGGATGGCGATCACGGTGTGCCGAACGTCCTGCAGATCGCCGCTCGCGACAGCCTTCTGCAACTCGGGGTAGCGGATCGTCGCAGCGCCCCCAACCTTCAGGCGGAACGTCACTGCCGTCACGACGTAGCGATCGCGCTCGTAGTTCTTGAAGAGGCTCGAGCGGTAACCGAACCGGCACTCCCAGTTCGTCAGGGTCTTCACGAGGCCGTCGCGGCGGTCGAGCACCTCGACGCGCGCAATCGTCTCGCTCACTTCCTGGCCGTACGCGCCGACGTTCTGGATCGGCGTCGCTCCGACGCTCCCCGGGATCCCGGAAAGACACTCGACGCCCGCCCACTCGCGCGCCACCGCCATCGCCACGAAGTCGTCCCACACCTCGCCCGCCGCCACACGCACCATCGCGTATTCGTCCGCGGCCAGCACCGTGACGCCGCGGAGGTCGACGTGGACGACGAGTCCGTCGAACCCGGCGTCGGAGATCAGCAGATTGCTGCCGCCGCCGAGGATGAAGAGCGAAAGCGAACGGTCCCGCGCCCAGTCGATCGCCTCGCGCAGAACGTCAATATCCACTGCGCGGACGAAATACCGAGCCGGCCCTCCGATCCCGATGGTGGTGAACGGTGCGAGGGGCACGTTTTGCTCAACGGTGACGGTCATTCCCGGCGCGCATGTTAACGTTGCAGGTCATGACGACGACAGTTCCGGCGCATCAGAAGCAGTGGTTCGGCCACCCGCGCGGTCTGGCGACCTGCTTCTTCACCGAGATGTGGGAGCGCTTCAGCTACTACGGCATGCGAGCGCTGCTGATCCTGTACATGGTCGGGTCGACGCAGAAGCCAGGACTGGGCTTTTCCACAGCGAAGTCGACGCAGATCTATGCCCTCTACACTGCGCTCGTCTACCTGATGGGCGTGCCGGGCGGCTGGATCGCCGACCGGTTCCTCGGCCATTACCGCGCCGTGCTCGTCGGCGGAATCATCATTGCGGCCGGCCACTTCAGCATGGCCTTCCCCAGCCTCTCCACGTTCTATCTCGGCCTCGGTCTGATCATCATCGGCACCGGGCTCCTCAAGCCGAATGTTTCGACGATCGTCGGAACGCTCTACACGCGCGATGACGAACGCCGCGACGCCGGCTTCTCGCTGTTCTACATGGGCATCAACCTCGGCGCGTTCATCGCGCCGCTGATCTGCGGTTACCTCGGCCAGAAGATCAACTGGCACGCCGGCTTCGCGGCTGCCGGTTTTGGAATGTGCATCGGCCTCATTCAGTACGTCGCCGGCAAGAAGTACCTCGTGCCCGTCTCGGACGCTCGCGAGTCGAGCTACGAGCCGACCGCTCCCGCGGCACCGGAGCCCGGTCCCGCGTTCACACGTCAAGACTGGGGACGGATCGCCGCCGCTTCGATCCTTACGTTCTTCGCGCTCATCTTCTGGGCGGGCTTCGAACAGGCGGGATCGAGTCTCAACCTCTTCGCCGACCAGGCGACGCGGCTCACGGTCTTTGGCTTCACCTATCCGTCGAGCTGGTTCCAGTCGGTGGAACCGCTGTTCGTCATCATCTTCTCGCCGATTTTTGCTGGTATCTGGCTGTGGCTGGGGCACAGAAACCCATCGAGTCCCGCGAAGTTCACCTTCGGCATCTTCTGCCTTGCGCTGTCATTTCTGCTGATCGTTCCGGCGGCGAAGTACTACGAGGCGTCCCACATGCGCGTGTCCCCGTGGTGGCTCGTCGGTCTGTACTTCCTGCAGATGGTCGGCGAGCTCTGTCTCAGTCCGGTCGGACTCTCCATGGTGACCAAGCTCTCGCCGCCGCGGATCGTCGGATTCATGATGGGCGTCTGGTTCTTTGCGACGGCGATGGGCAACTACGTCGCCGGCTGGGCTGCAGGCTTCCTGCAGAACCGGACTTACAGCGAAGTCTTCATGATGGCGTTCGTCACCTCGGCAGTCGTCACCCTCATCCTCGCGATCCTGATTCCGCCGATCAAGAAACTGATGCACGGCGTCCGTTAGGGTGTCTCATCAATTCCGTCATCCTGAGCCGCGTAGACGGCGAAGGATCTCCAGATTCGCGGCACGTGGCTCGAGCGCCGCATCTGGAGATCCTTCGCCGCGCTACGCCGGCTCAGCCATCTGAGGTCGGAAGTCAAGCCGCTAGTCGTTTGCAAAGCGGTGAGTTACGGCGTTCAAGTGCGGCCAGGTAGACGGTTTCGTCGTAGGCGGTTCTGTTCGTCCAGC
>DASYSN010000066.1:0-11207 GCA_036003305.1 Thermoanaerobaculia bacterium | reverse complement strand
CCGGAGAGTTTCTTGAGGGCGTCGACGCCGTCGACCGCCTCGATGATCCGCGCGTTCTTGAATCGCTTGAGCGAGAACGAGATCAACTGACGCATGGTCGGCGAGTCTTCGACGACCAGGAAGTTTGCGTTCTCTAATGCCAAACCATTTCCCCTAGTTCGTGGTGAGTAGGTCGAGGAAGCTCTGGATCGTGTTGAGCTTCCGCTCCGATTGCGAGTAGAGCTTCGACGAGAAGATCGCCGTCGCCGCGTGCGCCGCGAGGAGCGAGAAGAGCTCGTAGTCGACCGCCGAGAACGAGTCCTTCTGCTGCAGCAGCTTGTAGATGACGATCAGGCCGATCACGTGCTCCTTGATCTTGAGCGGCACGGCGGCAAGGGGACGCTCGAGCGTGATCTGTCCGCCCTCGACGTCCTGGTTGATGTAGTAGCTCTCACCGGTCTTCGCGACCTCGCCGAGGATGCCGTCGCCGAGGCGCGCGGAGATGTTCTCGACGCCGGGCATGGCGTCTTCCCCTTCGCAGGCGATGGTCTTCAGTTCGTTGGTCTTCTCGTCGAGCAGGAGGATCGCGAACGACTCCGCGCCGATGAGGTTGATGACGATCTCCTGCACGATCTGGATGACTTCCCGGAAGTCCAGCGTGGAGTGGAGCTGGTAGCTGGCGACGTAGAGGTTCGCCAGGTTGTTGTTCTGCTCTTCGATCTCGATGTAGCGGTTCGCGAAGTCTTTGTTCTCTTCCTCGACCTCGCGGAAACGCTTGGCGATGCGGCGGTTCTCGTCGGTGAGCTGCTGGATCTCGGCGCGCAGGCGGTCGACTTCCTCGCGCGAGGCGCCCTCCGTCTCCATCGAGGCGAGGCGGTAACGCAGACGCTGGTTCTCCTTGAGCAGTTCTTCGGTGAACTCTTTGCCCTTGTTGAACAGCTCGAGAAATTTTTCCGCGCGGGATTCTTCGCTCATGACCGGACCGTCGCGGCAATGTAGCACAACAACTTAGGCGGACGAAGGGCCGATGCAGAGCCGATGAATTGCGTTCGGGATTTCCGGCAGCGACAGAATCGATTCGACGCAGCCGGTTTTGATCGCCTCCCCCGGCATGCCGAAGATGATCGCGCTCTGCGACGACTCGGCGATGGTCCGGCCGCCGCGCGACTTCACGTCGCGAATGGAAGCCGCGCCGTCGTCACCCATCCCGGTCAGGACGACCGCGACCAGCGCGGAACCGACGGCATCGCTAGCCGTTTTGAAGAGCCGATCGACGGAAGGCGCATACAGATCGCTGATCCCCGCCGGAAAGATTCGCACGTGCATCCCCTCGGCGTTCTTGCGCACCTCGGTCTGCATGCCGCCAGGCGCGACGTACACGCTCCCCGGCTCCAGCGCCTCGCCATCGACCGCCTCGCGGACGCTGTACGGCGTCAACCGGTTCACCCGATCGGCGAAGAGGCGCGTGAAGGTCGGCGGCATGTGCTGCGCGACGACGAACGGAACCGGCAGAAGCGGCAACGCCTGAAAGAGCTGCTGCAGCGCGGGAGGTCCGCCGGTCGAACAACCGATCGTCACGAGCTCGATCCCGCCGGTGCACACGAGCGGCTCCGCGGCCTTCGTTGCCGGAGCCTCGGTGGTCTCTTCCGCGCGTTTGCGCAGGTTGTCGAGCCTGACGTTCGAGACTTCGAGAACCTTCGCGACGAGATCGCGCTGGATCTCTTCGAGCCGCGGCGACACCCGTCCGCCCGGCTTCGCGATGAAGTCGAGCGCCCCGAGCTCCAGCGCCTTGAAGACGCTGCGGTCGCTCGCGCGCGACGACACGACGATGACCGCCGTCGGCAGGTTCACCATCAGCCATCGCAGGAAGGCGAAGCCGTCCATGATCGGCATCTCGAGGTCGAGCGTGACCACGTCAGGCTTGTGCTTCATCACCTGCTTGATCCCGTCCTCCCCGTTCACGGCCGTCGCGACGACCTTGATGCGGGTATCCGACTCCAGCATCCGCGTGATCGTCACGCGGTTGTACGCGGAGTCATCGATGACGAGTGCGCGGACCGACACGGCTGGCGCATCTTAATTTGATTCACCACCGAGGCACAGAGGACTCAGAGGATGAATCTCTTGATGCCGAGCTTGAGCACGGGGACGTTGAAATTGATCAGGAGTCCCAGCTTCCAACGGCCGAGGCGCATGTATGTCAGCAATTGGGCCTCGTGGATCGGATCGATCGCAGTCGTTGCTTTCAGCTCGACGACGACTTCCGAACGCACGATGAAGTCGATGCGGTATGCGCAGTCGAGCTTCATGCCCTTGTATTCGACGGGTAACGCGAGTTGCCTCTCGAACGGAACTCCGCGAAGACTCATCTCGCGCGCCAAACACTCCTCGTATGCCGATTCCAAGAGCCCGGACCCAACGCACGATGAACGTCGATTGCAGCAGCTATAACCTCTCCCGTGATCTCCGAGTCCTCTGTGCCTCTGTGGTGAATCAAACCCCTCACCGCTGGTAGACCATGTCGTTCTTCAGGTGGCGCAGGCGGAATTGGGTGGAGAGAGAGATGAGGGACTCGGAGTGGCCGAGGAGGAGGTAGCCGCCGTCGGTGAGGCGCTTGTAGAAGCCGGAGACGACGTGCTTTTTCGAGGCGTCGTCGAAGTAGATGATGACGTTGCGGCAGAAGATGACGTCGAGGTGGCCGAGGAGGGAGACGCGGGCCTGGTCGTAGAGGTTCATGCGGCCGAACGAGACGCGGTTGCGGATCTCGTCGGTGATGTGCCATGAGCCGTCAGCCTCGCGGGTGAAGTACTTCTCGCGGACGGCGGGGCTGGTCGCGCGGAACGCGCTTTCCCGATAGTGCCCGCGGCGCGCCTTTGCGAGCACCTGCTGGTTGATGTCGCTCGCGAAAATCTCGAACGCGGCGCGCTCGAAATAGCCGCCCTCCTGGAGCAGGATCGCGATCGAGTACGGCTCCTCCCCCGACGAACAGCCGGCGCTCCAGATGCGGATTTTCTTCACGCTCTTGCGCGCCAGAATCTCGGGAACGATCTCCTCGATGAACGCAGCAAGCTGCGCCGGCTCGCGGAAGAAGTACGTCTCGTTCGTCGTGACGAGGTCGTAGATCTGGTCGAACTCGGCGTCGGAGCGCGGGTCGTACTGGAGGAAGTAAAAGTACTTCTGGAACGAGTCGAAATTCAGCTCGCGGGCGCGCGGCGAGAGGCGCTTCTGCAGGAGGTACTTCGACGAATCGGCGAACCACATGCCGGTGCGCTTGTAGATTTCGTCTCTCATCAGCCGGAAGACGTCGTCCGGCAGATCGATGTGATGGTTCAACGAGAGACTGAATGTCGACATGAAGCGCCTTCGCGCTACTTCTTCATCGCTTGCAGAATGGCCGCAATCACCACCTCGCGCCGGCTGTCGGCCGTGCGCCACGCCTCTTCGAGCAGATCGCGGAACAGATCCTTGTGACGGACGAATACCTCCGAGACTTCATCGAGAATCGCTGCGTTTTCGAGCGCTTTGAACAGGAACGGGAACGAGGAGCGGTCGGCGATCCGGTCGAGCGCGAGCACCGCCGACTGCTGGACGTACGTGTCGGGATCTTCGAGCGCGCGGTGCAACGCCGGCAGCGCGGTCTTGTCGCCGCGCAACGCGATGGCCGAGGCGGCGGCGGCGCGGATGCGCCAGTCGTCGTCGGTGAGCGCGAACATCAGGTAGTCGAAGACGTCGTCGCCCGGGACGTGGCCGAGGGCGAGGAGCGCGGCGCGGCGGATCTCGATGTCCCGCTCGTGCACGCACGGGAAGAGGACTTCCTTCACCCGCTCGTCGCGCGACTTGCCGAGCGCCTCGATCGCCGCGATCCGCACCGGCGGAACGTCGGACTGCAGGTGCTTCGTGAGCGGCTCGATGGCGCGTTCGTGCCGATACTCACCGAGCGCCTGCGCCGCGGCGGTGCGGATCCAGACGTCGCTGTCTTCGAGCGACGTGATGAGCGGATCGAGTCCCTTCTCCGGCCGGAGATGCACGATCGCGTTGATGCCGGAGAGCCGCACCGCGGCTGATTCGTCGGCGAGCGACAGCACGAGCTGATCGGCGAAGCGTTCCTCGCCGAACTTGCCCATGAGCGAGATCGCCTTCTGGCGAAGCACGGGATCGCTGTCCTTCGACGCGAGCAGCAGCTCGTCGTGGTAGCCCTCGCCCTGGATGTTCACGAAGACCGAGAGCGAATTCAGCTTCGTCGGCACCGACGGCGATTGCAGGAAACGCCGGATCTTCGCGAGCGTGTCGTTCTTGATCTCGGGATACGCCGCGACGAGCGCCGAGATCGAGTTCACCGCCGCCTGCTGGCACGCGACGTCGAGGTCGTCGAGCTTCGTCAGGAGGTAGTCGACGGACGCGGGATTCGGGATCTCGCCGAGCGCCTCGATCGCGAGGCGGCGGATCATCGCGTTGTCGTGATCGAGGAACGGCATGATGCTGCCGATCGAGCCGGCGTCGCCGATCACGTTGAGCACGCGAATCAGCAGCGCCACGATCTCGTCCTCCTCGACGTTCTGCAGCGACTCGAGAATCGCCGGAACGGCGGTCGGCCCGAAGTCGATGAGCGCCTGGGCCGCGACTTCCGCGGTGTCGGGCTGTTCGAGGTAATTGAGAAGCACCGGCAACGCCCGCTGGTCTGCGGACCAGCCGAGGAACTTGAGGATGAACTGCTTCACATCGCGCTTCGGCGTGCTGTGAAGGTGCTCGATCAGCGGAGGGACTTTGTCCGCCGGGAACGACTCGCGGAACTTGCGCTGGATGATCTCGTGCTCCGCCTGCGCCACGACGCGCGGTTTGTCGGCTTCCGCGATGCGCACGAGAGCCCGAAGCGCGGTGAGGTTGAGCTTCTCCTCGTCGTGAATGATGCGCAGAAGGAAGTTGACCGTGCCGACGTCGGCGATCTTCCCGATCGCCTCGAGCACCGGCTTCCGCAGCGATTTCTCGGCGTACAGCGGCAGCACGGCCGGGAGCGCCGAACGATCGCCGATGTCGCCGAGCGCCTCGACGATGTGGAACTTGAGCCAGAGGTCCTCGCGCGTGCGGAGGAGGCGCAACAGCACCGGTAATGCGGTCGCGTCGCGATACTTGCCGAGCGACGCCACGATCGACGACGCGACGTTGATGTCTTTCTCGTCCTGGAGCAGCTCGAGCAGGAGATCGAATCCCGCGCGGCTCCGCAGATCGCCGAGAAGGTTCACGAGCGAAAGCCGGACGTCGACGTCGCCTTCAACGCGCAATCGGTCGACGATCGGCACGATCGACGCGTCGCCGATGCGGATCAGCGCTTCCGTTGCCGAGTTGCGCTTCCCCGCGTTCTCGGCATCAGCAAGCGCGTTGAGCAGCCCCTCGACGATGTCGATACGCGCGTCGCGCACGAAGCCATCGACGATGGTCTTTCGGACGCGCCAGTCCTTGTCGCCGAGGAGCTCGAACATCAAGGGCAGGTTGCGCTCGTTCGTCGACTGCGCGACGAGATACGCAGCCTTCTGCCGTGCGTCGGGATCGGCGGAGCGCGCCTGTTCGATCAGTTGAGGGTCGGCGCTCATGAGCCGTTCGTCCCCGTATCGAGGCGCTGCAGCTCCTCGCGCTTCATCTGCACGAACTGCTGGAGCGTCTCGGTGAAGATCTCGCTGTCGCGGAGGACGCGCTTCGGCACGCGCGACTCGTAGTACTGCCGCCCTTCCGCGATCTCGTCGCGGAGGAGCTCGAAGAAGTTGTTCTCGCGGATGCCGCGCTCCACCTTCGGAGCGTGGTAGATGATGATGTCGGAGAGGATGAGGCGCGCCAGGCGGCGCGCTTCGTCGAACTCGCGCGACTCGACCGGCATGTCGACGGTCGGCCCGAGCTCGGGGAAGAGCTTCCGGATGATCTGCTTGAACTCTTTCTCCGGGATCTGCTCCTCGATGTATTCATCCGCGCCGTAGAGGTTTGTCGGGTTCGCGCGGAACCGGTTCGCCCGAAAGAGGGCTCCGATGAGAATGACCCGCGTCCCCGAGATCACCGCATCGGCCTTGATCTCCTCGGTCACTTCGACGCCGAGCTTCCCCTTCAGATACACGTTGACGATCACCAGCTCGGCGCGCGACTCGCGCGCGAATTCGGTGACGTTCTCGCCGGTGTCGAAATAGGTGACGTCGAATCCGATGCGGCGCAGGTGCTCGCCGAGGAAGGAACGGAAGGGTCGAGGCTCATCGGCGATCGCCGCGACTTTGCGGCGGCGGATCGGGGTCGCCTCGGAAGGCCGTGCACTTTCGCCGGACGGCGCCGGCTTCAGCACCATCTGGTTGTGACACGACGGACAGGCGACCCGCACCGGCGCGGTCAGAGGCAGATCGAGCGCGGCGCGAAAGCGAGAACCACAATGTTTACAGGTGAGTTCCATGGGGAAGGGCGAGTAGCTTGTCGAAATCGATGAGGATCGTCAACGCGCCCGTGTGCCGGAACACTCCGCGGATCGAGTCGTCCGCCTCGCTGGCGTGGACGACCGGGTGGGGCTCGACGTCTTTCCGTCCGATCTTCACGACGCGGAGGACGCGATCGACCTCGAAACCGATCGTTTCGCCCTCATGGTCGACGACGATGATCCGCGTGTCGGGCGTCTCCTCCGCTTTCGCGTGACGGAGACGGTTGCGAACGTCGATCAGCGTCACGATCGTCCCACGCAGCGAGACGATGCCAACGATCGACTCCTCCGCGTTTGGGACGCGCGTGATCGGGCGCGGCCGGACGATCTCGACGATCCGTTCGATGTCGACCGCGTACTGCTCGCCGGCGATGACGAACATGAGCAACTCGAGCTGGCTCGTGTCGGCCGCCTGCTCGGCCTGCGCCTCTTCTTCGACCGACTCGCGGAGTTTGCCGGCTTCCTGCATGAAGCGGGAGAGCTTGTCTGTTGATGGTTGCGGGGTTGCGGGGTCGCGAGGTTGCGGGGAGGCGGGAGCTGGGGGCTGGGAGCTGGGAGTCGAGGGTTCGGTGGGCGCGGTGACTTCTCCGCTCTCCGCTCTCCCCTCTCCGCTCTGCTTCTTCGCCTTCTTCCGCAGCTTCACCAGATCAACCATGGGCGTGCTCCATCCGGTGCTCGCGTGCCGCGGCGGCGATCCGCGGCGTGTCGATCGTTGCGGCGTCCTCGCCGAAAGCGTCGAGGAGCGCGGTCGTGGCGAGGGTGTTGATCAGGCGGGGAATCCCGCCGCTGAGCTGGTGAATCTCTTCCATCGCCTGCCGATTGAACGGGTTCCGCGCGCCGCCGGCGATCTCGATGCGGTGCGCGATGTAGCGGCAGGTGTCGTCGAGCGTGAGCGGGCCGAGGCGATAGCGGAGGCCGATGCGCTGGCGGAGCGGTGCGTACGCGTCGCGGTCGAGGCGCGATTCGAGCTCCGGCTGTCCGATGAGGATCACTGACAGCAGGTTCTGGTCGTCGAGCTGGAAGTTCGTCAGGAGGCGGATCTCGTCGAACGTCTGCTTCGATGGGATCAGTTGCGCCTCGTCGATCATCAGCACCGGCTCCCGCTTCTCCTCGTACAACGCGAAGAGGCGCGAGTGAATCTGGTCGAGCAGATCGTTCCGGAAACGCGCCGGCTCCATGCCCAATCCTTGTGCAACGGAGCGGAGGAGCTGCACCGGCGTGAGCCGCGGATTGATCAGCAGAATGACCGGACGCCCGTCGCCGATCCGGTCGATCAGCGCGCGCGAGAGTGTCGTCTTCCCCGACCCGATGTCGCCGACGAGCAGCGCGAGATCCTTCTCCTCGACCGCATACTCGAGCCGCGCCAGCGCCTCGCGGTGCTGGTCGCTCTCGTACAGGAAGGCCGGATCGGGCGTCTTGCCGAAGGGTTTCGCTCGGAGGCCGAAGAAGTCTTCAAACATGCGCCAGCGCGCGCGCCTCGCGCGCGCGGCCTCCGAAGTGATCGATCAGCGACCCGACGTCGATCACCAGGACGATCTCGCTCTCGCCGACCTCCGTCGCACCGGCGACTCCCGGCGTCGACTTCAGACGCTCGCCGATCGACTTGATCACGATCTCCTGCTGCCGCACGAGCGCGTCGACGAGAATCCCGACCGTCTTCTCTCCCGCGCGCGTGACGACGACGAACCACTTCGTGTCCGGGCCATGCTCGTGGTCGTCCGCAAGGCCGAACGCGTCGGCGAGCCGAAGCAGCGGCAGCGTGAAGTCGCGGAGGGTGAAGACTTCGCGCCGCTCGACGGTGCGGATGTCGCGCGAGTAGATGCGCAGCGACTCTTCCACTGACGTCAGAGGAATCGCGAACTCTTCACCCCCTGCGCGTACGATCAGCGCCTGGATGATCGCCAGCGTGATCGGGAGCATGATCCGGAACGTCGTTCCGTGCCCCGGCGCCGAGGTGACGTCGATCGTCCCCTTCAGTTCCTGGATGTTCTTCTTCACAACGTCGAGGCCGACGCCGCGCCCCGAGATCTCGCTCACCTGCGAGGCGGTCGAGAAACCGGGCGTGAAGATCAGCTCGAACGCGCGCTTCTCGTCGATGATCTCTTTCTCGCCGATCAGGCCGCGCTTGGCCGCGACCGCGCGAATCTTCTCCGGGTCGATTCCTCGGCCATCGTCGATGACGTCGAGGACGACCGAGTTCCCCTGCTGATACGCGTTCAACGTGATGTGGCCGCGGTCCATCTTCCCCGCCGCGCGCCGCTCCTCGGCCGATTCGACGCCGTGGTCGAGCGCGTTCCGGATGATGTGCATCAGAGGATCGGTGAGCTCCTCGATCATCATCTTGTCGAGCTCCGTGTCCTCGCCGCGGAGCACCAGCTCGATCTCTTTGTTCAGCTCACGCGCGACTTTGCGCACGGTGCGCGACAGCTTCGAGTAGATCTGCCCCACCGGCACCATCCGCGTCTCGATCACCGATTTTTGCAATTCGTTCAGCTTCCGGTCGAGATTGCGCGAGATCTTGGTCAGCTCGTGCGAGAGCATCCGCACCTGCTGCACCTCGTGGGAACGCGTGAGCGTCTCGAGTTGCGTCCGCTCGATGATCAGCTCCCCGACGATGTTCATGACGTGGTCGAGCTTCGCGATGTCGACGCGGACTGTCTGCGACAACGACCGCAGCGACAGGTCGTCGTCGGCCGGCGCCTCCGGCATTGCCGGCCCGCCCTCGGCGATCGTCTTCACGGGCGACGTCGCTTTCCGCAACGACGACACCCGCGCGTCGGGCGCGATCGCGGCAACCGCCGCGTCGTTCAGCATCGAGCCGTATAGCAGCCGGAACGCGATCCCATTGCCGCCGCTGGTATCGAGGACCGGCAACGTCGAGATGACCTCGCCCGCTTCGCTGAGGTTCGTCGTCAGAGTGCGGAGCTTCTCGTCGAAATCGGCGAGGTCGAACGTCTGCTCGACGAAGAGGATGTACTTCCCGGCGCGGACGTTCTCGACCAGCCGGTGCTCTTCGTACTCCGTGAGCGACTTCTTCGTCTGCTCGTCGAGCGTCAACTCCGACAGCGGATCGCCCGACTTCTGCTCCGGCTGCGCGCTGACGATGTGATGAATGCGCCGTGTCAGCGCCGTGATGTCGACGAGCGCGCCGAGGGAGGGATCGTTGATCGCGATGACGAGTCGGTTGAGCGAGTCGACCGAGTCGTAGAGGAGATCGATCAGATCCTTCGTGATCGCGATCTTCCCCATCCGCAGGCGATCGAGCATGTCTTCGAGGTTGTGCGCGAGCTCGGAGATGTCGACGAATCCCAACATCCCCGCGAGTCCCTTGAGCGAGTGGATCTCGCGGAAGATCTTGTTGACGACCTCGGGACGAACGCTCGCGCCCTGGGCCTCGAAATCGACCAGGTCGCGCGAGAGGGTGTCGAGGAGCTCCTCGGCTTCGCTCGTGAACTCCTCTCTGGCGCGGTCGTCTTCGCGGGTCATGCGACCTTCAGGAGTCTCCGCAGCTTGTCGATCAGATCGCCCGTCTGGAACGGCTTGACCAGATACTCCTCGGCGCCGAGGGCGGCGGCGCGGCGGCGGTCCTCGTCGCTCGACTCCGTCGAGATCACCATGATCGGGATCGAGCGGTAGACCGGATGGTTCTTGAGGAAGCTCACCAGCTCCAGGCCGTTGATGTCCGGCATGTTGATGTCGGTGAGGATCGCGTCGAACTTGTGATGCGGCAGCGTCTTGAGCGCTTCGAAGCCGCTGGCCGCCTCGACGATCTCGAGCTCGTAACTCTCCGTGCCTCCCTCGATGACCGTGGCGAGGTACGCCCGCATCGAGGAGGAGTCTTCGACGACGAGAATCTTCATGGACGCCCGGCCCGCTCCGAAGCGAAGACTGCATTGCCGAACGCGTAGCCGGCTTGAGAGAGGAAGATCTCGAGACCGGTGATGCTGTCGATCGGCGCGCGATGCTCCGCGTTGTCGCCGTACAGAATACCAATGGCGCGGCCGGAGTGGATGATCGGCAGCGCGACGACTTCGGTCGGCAGAACGCCCCCGAGGCCATTGATCAGCTCCACGTTTGCGGCGGTCTTCTTCATCTTGCCGCGGTGCGGTTCGCTGCTTGTCGCGACGTCGCCCAGGATCGACGGCGCTTCGCGCTGGAGTCGCACGCGCTTCACGCGCGCGTCCATGTCGTCGCCGCCGCCCGTGATGCCGAAGCCGCCGAGGCCGACGAACTCGCCCTCGCTCGCCATGAAAAGCGCGCCGCGGTCGAGGTACTCGGCGGAGAGGCGGAGGATCGTCGCCGACACCTGCGAGATGTCGTTCGGATTCGATAATTCATTGATCAGTTGCTTCAGGACCGTGAAGCTGCGGTCGAGCGAGTCCTTCGACGCCTGCTCGTAGAACCTCTTCCCCGCCTCGGCGCCGTAGCCGCCCGCCATCTGCTCCCACTGCTCGAACGCGCGCTCGCTGAAGAGCACCAGCTCGTCCGCGAAGAGCGCGAGCTCCTCCTCGGCGAGTCCCGGCTGGAGGCGCGCGGCACTCGGTTTCGTCAGATACAGGTCGGCGCCGGCACGCAGCAGATCGTGACGGCGGCGGAGGTCCGCTTCGTTGTCGACGAGGACGACCGGCAGCCTCGGGTTCTTTCGCTTCAACTGCTGCATCAGCTTCTGCGACGACTCGTCGCCCGTCAGCTCGAGGAACGTGACGAAGAAGCTGTTGGAGCGAAAGAGGTCGCTCATCGCGTTGCGCACGTCTTCGAGCGATCCGTACTGGAACGTCTTCAC
>DASYSN010000065.1:0-1501 GCA_036003305.1 Thermoanaerobaculia bacterium | reverse complement strand
CGACCTCCCGATCGATCAGTCCGCGATCGACGGCCTCGAAGAGGGGCTGCTGGGCGCGGACGTCGGCGCCGAGTTGACAATGTCGCTGGTCGATCGCCTCCAGCAGCGCGTCCGCGACGAAAAGATCTCGAACATGGACCGGCTGACGGAGGTGATCCGCGAGGAGACGCGTGCGCTGATCCCGCGGCGCGAGGCGCAGACCATCGACGTCTCGCGCGCGAAGCCGTTCGTCATCCTCGTTGTCGGCGTGAACGGCACCGGCAAGACCACGACGATCGCCAAGCTCGCGACGCGCTGGACCAACGAAGGGAAGAGCGTCCTCCTCGGCGCCGCCGACACCTTCCGCGCCGCCGCCATCGAGCAGCTGCAGATGTGGGCTGATCGCATCGGCGTGCAGATGATCAAGCACAAAGCGGGAAGCGATCCCGGCGCCGTGGCGCACGACACCATCACCGCCGCGAAGTCGCGCGGCAGCGACGTCGTCCTCATCGACACCGCCGGCCGGCTGCACAACAAATCGCACCTGATGCAGGAGCTGACAAAGATCCGCCGCGTCATCGAGAAAGAGCTCCCCGGCGCCCCGCACGAGACCCTGCTCGTCCTCGACGGCACCACCGGTCAGAACGGCGTCAGCCAGGCCGCCGCCTTCCTCGAAGCCGCGAAAGTGACCGGCATGATCGTCACCAAACTCGACGGCACCGCCAAAGGCGGCGTCATCCTCTCGATCATGCGCCAGTTCGACATCCCCGTGAAATTCATCGGCGTCGGCGAAGCCGCCGACGACCTCATCCCCTTCGACCCCAGCGCCTACGTCGACACGCTCTTCGAAGCGTAGATTCTGTAGATTCAGTGTGGCGCCGGCGCGCCGGCGAGGGCGCCGGCGCCACACAGAACCTGCGCGCCGAGGGACACTTGCGGTGTGGCTGTTGGCTTTGATACCTACGCATACCGGCGCGATCTGCCGCATCTCGCGAAAGACGGGAAGACCTACTTCGTCACGTTTCGCGCTCTCCGTTTCCTGAAGCCGGCCGATCGCACGATCGTGCTCGACCACTGCGTCTTCGAGCACGAGAAAACATGCTGGCTTGATTGCGTCGTCGTCATGCCCGATCACGTGCATCTCATCGCCACGCCGCACGAGTCATGGCCGCTCTCACTGGTGATGCAGCGCATCAAGGGTGTCTCATCGCATTCCGTGAATCGCGTGAACGGAACGCATGGCACACTCTGGCAACACGAGTCGTTCGATCACATCCTCCGATCGGACGAATCGCTCGGGAAGAAGGTCGAGTACGTGTGCCAAAACCCCGTACGCGCGGGCCTCGCCGCGACTCCCGAGGAATACCCCTGGCTCTGGCGAGCGGCCAGCTTCTGTGTGGGGCCGGCGCCCTCGCCGGCGCAGTAAAGTACTGATGCGCCGGCGGCGTGACTGTTGTTAAATCGCGCCGGCGAGGGCGCCGGCGCCACACAGAAGCTTTATCGCTGCGCTTTGCTGCCGCCG
>DASYSN010000064.1:0-3111 GCA_036003305.1 Thermoanaerobaculia bacterium | reverse complement strand
GGACCGCTTTCGCGCGCGGGCGCTGCGACGCGCGGAACGGCACTGGTCGTGAATCTTCCCGGCAGCGTGAATGGAGCGACCGAATGCCTCCGCGCGATCCTGTACCTGATTCCACACGCACTCGAACTGCTGAGCGGAGCGTGCGTGGAGAAGCATCCGTGAACGACGTCCTCACGGGACTCGACGTCATCGCGCGCGACGGCTCGCCGGTGCGTAACAAGCGCATCGGCCTGCTCAGCCACCAGGCCGCGGTCTCGCGCGATCTCCTCCGCGCCGCCGACATCCTCCGCCGCATCGAAGGCTGCAACCTCGCGCGGATGTTCGGTCCGGAGCACGGCTACTGGGGCGTGATGCAGGACATGGAAGGCGCCACGCAGGAGCGCGACGCCGCGGCGGGAGCCGAGGTGCATTCGCTTTATGCCGTGACAACGTCGCACGACATGACCGACCTCGAGGCAGCGAAGGAGAAGCTCCGCCCGAAGCCGGAGTGGCTCGCCGACCTCGACGCGCTTGTCGTCGACCTTCAGGAAGTCGGCTCGCGCTACTACACCTTCGTCTACACGATGAAGTTCTGCATGGAGGTTGCGGCGAAGACGGGAACCGAAGTCATCGTCCTCGACCGCCCGAATCCGATCGGCGGAACGCATGTCGAAGGGAACGTGCTCGAGCCGGAGTGGATCAGCTTCGTCGGCCACCACGTCCTCCCTGTGCGCCACGGAATGACGATCGGCGAGCTCGCTGGGCTTTTCAACGCAGCCATCGGCTGCAAGCTGACGGTGGTTCGCATGGAAGGGTGGCGCCGCGCGATGTGGTGGGACGACACCGGCCTGCCGTGGGTCTTTCCGTCGCCGAACATGGCGACGCTCGACACGGCGACGGTCTATCCGGGCATGTGCCTCATCGAAGCGATCGACAACGTCAGCGAAGGCCGTGGCACCACCAAACCGTTCGAGATCTTCGGCGCGCCGGGCCTCGATCACTTCCGCTTCGCCGAGGCGCTGAACGAACTCGAATTACCCGGCGTCGTGTTCCGTCCGCAGCTCTTCAAGCCGATGTTCCAGAAGTGCGCCGGCCAGGTCTGCGGCGGTGCGCAGATTCACGTCACCGACCGCGAGACGTTCCGCCCCTACGAGACCGGCCTCTGGATCGTGAAGGTGCTCCACGACCAGCTGGGCGACGCCTTCGCCTGGCGCCGCGCGCCGTACGAATATGAGCCCGCCACCACCCGCCCCGCGATCAACCTCCTGACCGGAACCACGGAGTTCAAGCGGATCGTCGAAAGCGGCGGCGACCTCCGCGCGTGGATCGAAGCGTGGCGCGAAGCGCGCGACCGCTTCCTCGCCCGTCGCGAAGAGTTCCTGATCTACGACTGATTCTGCAGGCGTAGCGGATCTGTTTGCCCCACTGGCAGACCGTTCCGACGGAGTGGCGGATTGTTCCGCCCGGCTGGCGGATTGTTCCGACCATCTGGCGGATTGTTCCGCCGGGCTGGCGGATTGTTCCGACCGGCTGGCGGATTGTTCCGACCGGCTGGCGGATCGTTCCGACCGGCTGGCGGACCGTTCCGACCGGCTGGCGGATTGTTCCGACCGGCCGGCGGATTGTTCCGCCCGGCTGGCGGATTGTTCCGACCGGCCGGCGGATTGTTCCGACCGGCCGGCGGATTGTTCCGACCGGCTGGCGGACCGTTCCGCCCGGCTGGCAGATCGATCTGACGATAGACTCACGCGCACACATGCAGATCAAGCTCGGCCTCGCGGCCATTCTTCTCACCGCCGCCACGATGCAGCCCATCCAGATCACGACCGTCGAGTGGAAGGACGCTCCGTCGACGATGCCCGCCGGCGCGAAGATGGCGATCCTCGAGGGCGACCCGAAACACGACGGGATGTTCACGATCCGGGTGAAGCTGCCGGCCGGCGCGAAGGTCATGCCGCACTTTCATCCGGCGCCGGAGCGGGTCACGGTGATCTGGGGCGAGGCGCGCGTCGGCTTTGGCGACAAGTTCGACGCGAAGAAGACGAAGAGCTTCCCGGCCGGCAGTTACTACGTCAACCCGCCGGATTCGCACCACTACCTCTACTTCCCGCGCACCACCATCCTGCAGATCACGGGACAGGGGCCGTGGGAGCTGCACTACCTCAAAGAGTGACCGACGTCGACGTTCTCTACGAAGACGACGTTCTCCTCTTCGTCAACAAGCCGCCGCGGCTCGTCGTCCAGCGCGGCTTCGATCCCGACGAACCGACGCTCCTCGAGATCGCGTCGGCGCACGCAGGCTACCCGGTGCACCTCCTCCAGCGTCTCGACCGCGGCACGAGCGGCGTGATCTTCTTTTCGAAGTCGTCCAAGATCAACGTCAAGATCACGCGGCAGTTCGAGACGAAGCGGATCCGAAAAACATACCTCGCGCTTTGCGAAGGCGAGCTCGCCGAACGGCAGACGATCGACGCGCCGCTCATCCGCATCGGCGCCATCAAATTCGCCGTCGGCGACGGCGGGCGGCGTGCCGTCACCCACCTCGAGCCGCTCACCGCGACTCCAAACGGCTCGCTGCTCCGCATCCTGCTCGAAACCGGCCGCACGCACCAGATCCGCGTCCACCTCTCCGCGATCGGCCACCCGCTCCTCGGCGACTGGCTCTACGGCGACCGCAACAGTGCCGAACGCCCCATGCTCCACGCCGCTGTGCTCGAAATGACACACCCCGTCACCCAGCAGCCCCTCCAAGTTGGCGCCCCGCTCGCTAGCGACTTCCTCAACGAAGCGCAGCGGCGCGGAATCGCCTGAATAGTGCTTAGGGCTCAGTGCGTAGTGCTTAGGCAGCCTCGCCTACGCTCTAAGCACTACGCACTAGGCACTGGCCACTGAGCACTATTCAGGACACTCCGCCCTCCCAATGCTCCACGTAAACCACTGAAAGGACTAGAATAACCGGAGCGCGAGACCCGTTACGTTCAGGCAGGAGACGAAGATGAAACTCCGGATGATGCTCGCAGCGCTGACCTTGATATTCATTCCGCTCGTCGCGCAGGCCCAGTTCAAGGACCTCGACGTGGCGATGTCGAACCTCACGCGCGGCTTCGGCAGCGGCGACGCGCAGGCGATCGT
>DASYSN010000063.1:0-1789 GCA_036003305.1 Thermoanaerobaculia bacterium | reverse complement strand
CGGCCGCGGAGACGACGATCAATTCGAAATCAAAGGGCGCGGCCTGGCGCAGCACCGATTCGATCGCGCGCTCCGCATCGCCGCCGATCCGCTCCACAGGCATGATGACGCTGACTTTCACGAACGCATGAAGCTTATCGTTCAAATCCCTGCATACAACGAAGAGAAAACGATCGCGCAGACGTTGCGCGACATCCCGAAGCGCGTCGACGGCTTCACCTCCGTCGAGACGCTGGTGATCGACGACGGTTCGTCCGACAAGACGGCCGAGGCGGCGCGCAAGGCGGGTGCAACGCACCTTGTGCAACTGAAGAACCACCGCGGCCTCTCGGCGGCCTTCGTCGCCGGCATCGACGCGGCGCTGCGTCTCGGCGCGGACGTCATCGTCAACACCGACGCCGACAACCAGTACGCCGCCGCCGACATCGCGAAGCTCGTCGCGCCGATCGTGCGCGGGAGCGCGGAGGTGGTGATCGGCGACCGCGAGACGTCGAAGTCGCCGCACATGTCGGCGTTCAAGAAGTCGCTACAACGCCTCGGAAGCTGGACGGTCGGCAAGGCCTCGGGCGTCCGCGTCGCCGACGTCACCAGCGGCTTCCGCGCGTTCTCGCGCGAGGCGGCGATGCAGATCAACGTCTTCAACCCGTTCACCTACACGCTCGAGACGATCATCCAGTCGGGCAACCGCAACCTCGGCGTCCAGACGGTCGCGGTGAAGACGAACGCGCCGACGCGCGAGTCGCGGCTCTACAGCGGCGTCGGCACGTATCTGCGCAAGTCGATCGCCACCATCTTTCGCATCTACACGCTCTACAAGCCGCTGAAGACCTTCTTCGCGATCGGAGCGCTGCTCATGCTCGCCGGGTTGGTGCTCGGCGGCCGGTTCCTCTGGGCGTTCGCGCAAGGCGACCGCGCGGGGCACATCCAGTCGCTGATCCTCTGTGCCGTTTTCCTGGTCACCGGCTTTCAGACGTGGCTCATCGCGCTGCTTGCCGACCTGATCGCGGTGAACCGGCGGCTCAGCGAGGAAGTGCTCATCCGCGTCAAGAAGCTCGAATCGCCGGAACGTCGGCCGCAGCAACAGCGGCCGAGGGAAGAGCGGAAGGAACGGCCGCAGCAACGTCCACCGACCCCGCCACAGCCACAAGCACCCGCGAAGCCCACGACGCAGTGGGTTTGGTTGATGGAAGAAGAAAAAGAACAGCCCGCAGCGCCGGCGGCACCTGCTGCTGCGGCGGCTTCCGAGGAGCCTGCCGCGGAAGAGCCGCAGGGCGGCGGCAACGGGCGCCGGCGGCGCCGGCGCAGAGGCGGCGTTCGTCACGCCGGCAACCTGCCCGGGAACCGCGGCAAACACCTCGACGTCGACAACGGCGAATAGGCAACCGCAAAAACCCGGCAACTCTTTTGCGTATACCGCAACTGCTGACGCGCGTTGCGTCAGCCGGCACGAGTCCCGCCGTCACGGAACCAAAGTCGCGAATGAGTCAGGGTCATCGCCAGACGACGACTTTTCGCGGCGGGACTCTGCCGCGGTGCGCGTTCTGCGCGGCGCCGCCCCTCACCCGGCCTTCGGCCACCCTCTCCCCGCTTCGCGGGGCGAGGGGGTAATCACCACGACCTATCGTCATTACCCTTCGCCCCGCGAAGCGGGGGGTACTGACCGGAGACATCGAGGACACAAACCGGGGACATCGAGGACAGCTGATGCATTCTGAATCCGGGAGGGTTCGGGATGCCTTGGAGGGACCCGATGAGTGCCAGAGAATCGTTGATCTTCGATGTGAACGCA
>DASYSN010000062.1:0-3287 GCA_036003305.1 Thermoanaerobaculia bacterium | reverse complement strand
TCGTAGACGCCGATGTCCTCGCCCATGATGAGGACGTTCGGGTCGCGGTCCATCTCTTCCATCATCGCGTCGCGGATCGCGTCGCGGTAGCTCTTCTCGCTCATTCGGTTTTCGCCATCACGTCGTCGTGGAGCTCTTCGGGCGCCGGCACTTCGCTCTCTTCGGCGAACCGCACCGCCTCGGATACGCGCGCCGCGGCTTCGTCTTCGAACTTCTGGACGTCGCCGTCGGTGAGGCCGCAGATCTCGCCGAGGCGGTTGCGGAGGATGTTGATCGGATCGCGGTGCTTGTGCTGCTCGACCTCGTCCTTCGAACGGTATGGCTGCAGGATGTCGGCCGCGCCGTGGCCCGAGAAGCGGTACGTGATCGCCTCGATGCAGTACGGCTTGCCGGTCTCGCGCACCTGCTGCATCACGCGGTCGGCGACGCCGCGGACCGCGAAGACGTCCTGCCCGTCGACCTTCTCGGTCGGGATGTTGTACGCGCGGACGCGCGCCGCGAGATCGGTGAGCGCGGAGTGCCGGTCGACCGACGTCCCCATCGCATAGCCGTTGTTCTCGATGACGAAGACGATCGGACACATCCCCTGTTTGCCCCAGAGGCCCGCCATGTTCATCGCCTCGTGGAACGAGCCGATGTTCATGGCGCCGTCGCCGAAGTAGCAGACGCAGATGCGCGGCGTGTCCTTGTAGCGGAGCGCGTACGCGGCGCCGGTGGCGAGCGTCAGGTGTCCGCCGACGATGCCGTAGCCGCCGTAGAAGCCGTGCTCGACGTCGAACAGATGCATCGAGCCGCCCTTCCCCTTCGACAGGCCGGTGCGTTTGCCGAACAGCTCGGCCATGATCGCGTTCGGATCCGAGCCGAGGATCAGGGTGTGGGCGTGGTCACGGTAGCCGGCGAAGACGATGTCGTCTTTCTGCAGCGACGTGAGGATGCCGGAAGCGACGGCTTCCTGGCCGATGTAGACGTGAAGGTATCCACCGATCTTGCCTTTGCGGAACTCGCGCTCCGTCGCCTCTTCGAAACGGCGGACGAAGATCATCTGCCGCAGGATCTCAGTCCACTCGGGCGCGCAGGCGGGATCGATGGTCGCGCTTTGTTGTTCTCTGACCTCAGCCATGAATCTAAAAAGAGCCGTGCATACGGCGGGCCGGGATAATACCAGTCCTCGGTCCTCGGACCTCAGTCCTCAGATGTTTGTTCCGAGGACCGAGGACCGACGACTAGGCTTCATCCAGGTTCATCCCCTTCGCCAAATAGATCGTGGCGATGACCGCGAGCATCACACCGTTCAAGGTGAGCGCAAGCGAAAGCGACCAGCGTTGGGCGATGAACCCGGCGAGCAGGTTGCCGAGGGGCATGCCGCCGCGGAACGCGAGCATGAAGATCGACATGACGCGGCCGCGCATGGCGTCGCCGGTCGCGAGCTGCACGAGGGAGCTGTAGAGCGAGACGACACCGACGACGCACGCGCCGGCGAAGAAGCCAAACACCATGCTGGCCGCGAGGTTTCGCGACAGTCCGAACGCGATGAGCAGAATTGCGAACCCGAGCTGCATCAGCAGCGCGATCTTTCCCTTTCGTTTCGCGTATCCGGTCGCGGCGACGAATACCGCGCCGATCACCGATCCGACGCCGTATACGGACTGCAGGACCGAGAGACCGCGCGCGCCGAGCATGAACTGCTTCGCCACGACCGGCAGCATGGTGAAAAGCGGCACGCCGAAGAACGTCCCCGCGAACGAGAGGAACGTCAGCGTCATGAGCGTTCGATGATGGATCACGAACGAGAATCCGTCGCGCATCTCGTCCATCACGCCGCGTTTCGGGCCGCCCGATACCTCAGGGATCTTGATGACGAGGTACGCCACGATCACGGCGAGGAATGACAATCCATTGATGAAGAAGCACGACGCGCCGCCCCACAACGCGAATACGATGCCGCCGAGCGCCGGCCCGATCACTCGCGCCAGGTTGAACTGCATCGAGTTCATCGCCACAGCGTTCGGCACGTCCTCGCGCCGGACCAGCAGCGGCAACAACGACGCGTACGCCGGTCCGCTGAATGACTGCGCCGTCCCCGTCAGGAACGACATCAGCAGAATGTGCCAGATCTTCACGCTCTTCGTGAAGATCAGCAGCGCCAGGATGAACGCGAGGATCATCTGCACCCACTGCGAAATGAGCATGACCTTGCGCCGCGAGAAGCGATCGGCGATGACGCCGCCGAAGAGCGAGAACAGGAGCATCGGGCCGGTCGCGAGAAAGCCGTCGAACCCGAGGAGGAGCGCGGAGCCGGTCATCGTGTAGACGAGCCAGCCCTGCGCAAGCGCCTGCATGAACGTGCCGCAGGTGGAGGTGAAGGCGCCGATCCAGAGGAGCCGGAAATCGGGGTAGTGCAACGCGCTGAACGTCCGGCCGAACGGGCCTAACGCGGAGCGCGCCGCGCGCGCGTCCGACTCGATGGTCTGCTCGTCCGGCAGCGACGCGCTCATGTGACGGCGGTAAGGGTAATCGAACTTCAGCGACGTATTTGCAACCGAGTCGTGCCGGTTGAGTGAGCGTGGCAGATGGCGATCGCGAGCGCGTCGGACGCGTCGGCCGACATCACCAGATTCAGGCAGCCCGGCAGCAGCCGCCGCACCATCACCGCGACCTGCTCCTTCTCCGCGCCGCCGAAGCCGACGATGGCGCTCTTGACCGACCGCGGCGAGTACTCGAACAGCTCGACTCCGGCGCGCTCGGCGACGAGCAGCACGACCCCCCGCGCATGCGCGAGCTGGATCAGGCTCTTCACGTTCTGCCCCGCGAACGGCGTCTCGACCGCCATCGCCTGCGGCGCGTGCTGTTCGATGACGCGCGTCAGCTCGTCATGAATCTTGCGCAAGCGTTCCGGCAACTCCGCCCCGCGCCGCGTCCCGATCGACCCCTGCGCGACCAGCGCAAGGCGTCCTCGGTCGTAGTCGACCACGCCGAAGCCGGTCGTCACCGAGCCCGGGTCGATGCCGAGGATGCGCATGGCATCAGTTTACAGGGTACGTGTAGGGTGCGGCTCTCAGCCGCACCTCGGGCCGGCTCTCCCACTCGTGTGGCGCGGGCTTTCTAGCCCGCCCCCGTTCCCGCCCACCCGGGGCGCGGGCAAGAACGCCCGCGCCACACGGGCCGGCTGAGAGCCGGCCCCTACACGGTCACTTCCAGAAGCGGACTTCGTAAATCGGCCGCCCCTCTTCCCGGTACTTCGCCTCGTAGTTGGTCCTCGGCGAATCTCCAGCCTGTGGAATGCGGCG
>DASYSN010000061.1:0-11620 GCA_036003305.1 Thermoanaerobaculia bacterium | reverse complement strand
CTACCCCCCAAAAAATACCGAGCGTCAGAAAGTCAGAAGCTCCGCTTGTACGTGAAGATGAACGCGCGCGCTACGCATCCCCGCTTCGGCGCTTCGAACTTGGCTGATCGGATCTCGTTTTCGGCCATTGCCGCGAGTTTCGGGTCGGCCGTTTCATTGGTAACGACCTTCGTCGATGTCACGTCGCCCGAGCGGTTTACATAAGCGTCGACGACTACGAGGCCGTGTTTGCTCTCGCCTTCTGCAAATGACGGTTTGGGCGTCTTGATGAACGCGAAGTCAGTATTGCAGCCGGCTTTGGCGGGCGGTGCGGACGCGGAGCGTGATTGGGAGACGAAGCGGGAGGCGACCCAGCCCACTGTTCCGTCCGGCAGCTCGACTTTCGTCCAATCCTCCAGGGAGGAGAGAAGCGTGAGCGCTTCGTTCTTTTTCGCCTGCTTCAGGACCTCACCCGCCATTGAGGGATCGCGGCGGATGTTGACGGAGCTGGCGGTCACGTAGACGGTGGTTTTCGCCGGCAGGATTGCCGGCGCCACACTCGGCGACGGGGCGGGCGGCGGCGCCTCGACGGTCGTCGAGGTGCCGCACGCGAACGCGAACAAAGCCAGGGCGAGGAAGCTCTTCGTCAAATGGTTCGACCCACTGCGGGGACGATGATACGCAACTCGTCCATCAGGCGGGCGAACTGGTCGGGGTAGAGCGACTGCGGGCCGTCGCAGACCGCCTTCTCCGGATCGTGGTGCACCTCGATGAGCAGGCCGTCCGCCCCCGCAGCCACGACGGCGCGCGCCACCGGCGCGACTTTGTCGCGGCGTCCGGTCGCGTGCGACGGGTCGCCGACGATCGGGAGGTGCGAGAGTTTGTCGATCACAGGGATCGCCGAGATGTCGAAGGTGTTGCGCGTGTAGGTCTCGAAGGTCCGAATGCCGCGCTCGCAGAGGATGATGTCGTAGTTGCCGCCGCTCATGATGTACTCCGCGGCGAGCAGCCACTCCTGAATGGTCGCCGACATGCCGCGCTTGAGGAGGATCGGCTTCCTCACCTGCCCCAGCGCCGACAGCAGGTTGTAGTTCTGCATGTTGCGCGCGCCGACCTGCAGGATGTCCACATACTCCAGCATCTTTTCGATCTGCGAGATCTCCATCACCTCGGAGACCACCGCCATGTCGAACTCGTCGCCGGCGGCGCGGAGCAGTTTCAGCCCCTCGACGCCCATGCCCTGGAAGGCGTACGGCGAGGTGCGCGGCTTGTAGGCGCCGCCGCGCAGGACGCGCGCGCCGGCCCGGCCGACGCGGCGCGCCGTCTCGAAGAGCTGGTGCTCGTTCTCGATGGTGCACGGGCCGGCCATGACGACGACGTGGTCGCCGCCGATGTCGACGCCGCGGGCGCGGACGATGCTCTTGTCCTTTTTCCAGGTCCGGCTGGTGAGCTTGTACGGCTCGCTGATGCGGACGACTTCCTGCACGCCGTCGTACAGCTCGAACTCGCGCGTGTCGATCGCGGCGACGTTGCCGACGACGCCGAGGACGGTCTGCTCGGAGCCGGTGGAGCGGTGAACGTCGAAGCCGCGCTCGATCAGGACGCCGGTGACCTTTTCGATGTTGGCTTCAGCGGTGTGTTTTTCCATGACGATGACCATTACGCGTTCTCCTTGCGGGCAGGCTGAGAGCCTGCCCCTACACTTGCCGTTTCGCGCTCGACTCGCCGCGATTCATCGATGATTCGTTCAAAAAGGCGCCGGACGGCGCTCGGGTCGAGCGGTCCGGCGTTCACCTCTTCGGCGTGCGCGAGCACCTGCTTCTCGCGCTCCGGGACGTAGATCGGGAGGTCGAGGATGGATTTGATCTCGCCGATCTCGCACGCATACTTCGCGCGCTGGTTGAGGAGCTTGACGATGACCTCGTCGACGCGGTCGATCGCGTCGCGCAGGCGCGTCAGTTCTACTTCTGCATCGACCCTGTTCATAAACAAAAAACCCCCTCTCGCCGCGACACGAGAAGGGGTTGAATTTGTTTACCGGATCGAGCGCCCCTCCTTGCGTCGGGGCGTATGCCCCACGCTAGCTGTAGTAGCCGTAATAAAAGTAGCGGGGGGCGAACGTGTGCATCACAGGCCCGGCATTATACACTGCCGCAGGTCCATGACAACGCAGCCGATTCGCGTCTGCGCGTTTCACGATCAACGCCCGGCGTTCGCCGTCTGCATGTCGTGCGCGAAGCTGCTGTGCCAGGAGTGCGCGAGCCAGTGGGACGGGATCTGGCACTGCTCCCCATGCCTCGCCGCGAAACGCACCGCCATCCATAGCGAGTCGCACGCCGGCGGCTGGATCGCCGTCTCCGCCGTTTCCATCCTCCTGCTCTTCGTCTGCGCCAAGGTCATGGTGTGGACGGGAGCATTGCTCGCGGGCCTGCTTTGATCCGGGCGCCGCTCTCCACGTCGTCGGTGCTGGACGAGGCAGCAGAAACCGTCCGGAAGGTAGCCTCGCCGTGGGCGGCGCTGTCGATCGTCACCGCTCTCCCCTACCGTTTCGCGCAAGCCGTCTTCGCCGACCGCCTCATCCAGCTCGGGATCGACGCGCAGCACCGCGCGAACTATCTATTGATGCTGGCGGGATGGACGATGGCGGCGTTCGTCGTGTCGCGGTGGGGGCGGCTGGTGTTCGCCCGCGCGGTACGCCTCGCGGTGGAAAGCGGCCGCGCGCCCGGCGCGGCGGCGCTCCGTGTCCGCTTCACGGTGCTCCTCGACTATCTCTACGTTTCGCTTTTCCTCGAATGCGTCAGCATCGCGACGCTGATGACGTGTCTCGCGCCGTTGCTCTGCACCATCGTGACCGGACTGGCGGTCGGAACGGCGGAGTCGAACGATCGGCCGTCGCTCGCCGCCCCGTTCCGGCGCATCGCAAAGATCGGAACGAACGTGCGGACGGCCACCGCCGTCGCGCTGGTGTTCGTCTGCGCGGCCGCGGTGGCGGCGGTGAATGTCGCCGGAGCGTTCGGCGCCGGGCTGTGGCTCGGCAGCGCGATCGGCGGCTGGGACGCACAGCGCTGGATGCTCATCGTGAGCCCGTCGAACCGCCGGTTCATCCTCACGGTCATCGCCGGAGCGCTCGTCGCGCTCGAGCCTTTCTGGGTGGGCGCCTACGTGACGTTCGTTCGGAAGGCGGGCGTCGTCGAGAGCGGCGACGACCTGCGGCAGTGGTTCGAGGAGCTGCGGAGCGCATGAGACGTCTGTTGTACGCGCTCGCACTGATCGCCCTGGCTTCGCACGCCGCCGCCATGACGCTCGCGGACTACGTCGCGACGCTGGAGCGGGTCCAGTCGCTCGTCCTCGCGCACCAATACGCCGCGGCGCGCGCCGCCGCGCAACCGCTGCACGGCCAGGTCATCGACTCGCCGAAGGGAAGGTTCAACGCGGACGAGACGATTCTCGCCGCGCTGGCGGCGGGAGACCGATTCGATCCGCGCTTCCCGACGCGACTCGCCACGACGATCGCCGACCTTCGCGCGGCCGGCGGCGCGGCGACCGTGCGCGATCCCGACATGACGATCGTCGATTCGATCGAGAAGGAGCAGACCGTCGCGCCGCCGGGCGGCGGTGGAGACGTACCGCTCGAACCGTCGAATCGCCTCCTGCGAGTCGGGTCGGCGATCGAGGAGGCCTTCCGCAAGGTCGGGGAGTGGATCGGCGACCTGATCGACTGGCTCGACAGCTTCTGGCCCGATTCGGATACGAAAGAAAAGAAGCCGGGAAACATCCGCGACATCGTGATCACGATCGCGGTCGGCATCGTGGTCGTCGTCATTCTGCTCGCCTGGACCGCGCTCCGCCGCGCGCGTCGAGCGGCTCCGGCGCTCGCGACGTCGGTCGCGATGATTCCATCGGCGCGGGATGAGGATCCGCTCTCTCGCGCTTCCGTCGAATGGGAGCAATATGCGGCCCAACTCGCGGCGGCGGGACGGTTCCGCGAGGCGATCCGCGCCTGGTATCACGCGGTGCTCGTCACGCTGTACGGCGCGTCGATCCTCCACTTCCGCAAGGGACGCACGAACTGGGAGTACGTCGCGGCGCTGTCGCCGTCGCTGCCGTGGCGAGCGCGTTTCATCGCTTTGACGCGGCGGTTCGAATACGAGTGGTATGGCGGGACCGAGAGCACGTCCGAGGCGTTCGAGGAGTGCAGCCGGGAAGCGAGAGCGATCGTCGGCGCGCTGGCGCGTCCTTTACGAGGTGCCGCTTGAGGCGCGCGTTTCCGCTGTTGCTCGCGATCGCGGCGTGCGTCGTCGTCGCGCTCGTCTGGATGGGCAACGACCGGACGGTGAGCGAGCGGGCGTTCGACGACTTCTCGATCGAGAACACCGCACCGAGCGGCCTCTCGATCGCATTCCGCTACCTGCTGCGGACCGGCCATCACGTCTTCCGGCTCGACACGCCGCTACGGCCCAACCTCATCCCGGCGAACGCGGTGCTCATTCGTGCCGGCGTCCTCCAGGATCCGTTGTTCCTCGAGAACGAAGAAACGAAGCCGCGGGACAAGAAGAAGCCAACGAAGAAGGCAGCGCCGCGACGGAACGTCGTCCCGCTCCTGAGCTCCATCGAGGACGAATGGGTGCGCGCGGGCGGCCGGCTGATCCTCGCATCGCCGGAGAGCTTCGGCACGCTGCGGCTCCGCGGCGAGAAGCGCGCCATGGCGGCGAAAGTGTTCCCGCTCCCCACCACCGCCGTCTGGATCACCGCGCCGCAGGCGCGATCGATCGACCCGCGGACGCTCCCCTCGCACATGCACGCGCTCTTTACGATCAACGGAGCGCCTGCGATCACGCGCGAGCAAATCGGGAACGGCGACGTGATCCTGATCGCCATTCCGGAGTTTCTGCAGAACGAGCACATTCGCTGGAGCGGCGCGGTCCCGCTGCTCGAGACGTTCGCGCCGGCCAACCGGCCGGTCTATTTCGACGAGTCGATCCATGGATTCGACGCGAACGGCGGCTCGCTCGAGCTGATGAAGGAATGGGCCCTCGGTCCGTTCCTGGGACTCCTCGCCATCGCCGCGCTCCTCTACTTCTGGCGCCAGTCGAAGCGGATCGGGCCCGCCGAGGATGACGCGCGAGAGACTCGTTCCGACGCCGTCGATCTCGTCCACTCCCTCGGCGCCCTCTACCGCGAGTCGATGACCGACGAGGAGGCGCTGGAGTCGTATCGCGACACGCTCGTGAGAACGGTCGCAGCGCAGAGCGGTCTCGCCGGCGACGCGCTCCACCGGCGCGTTTCGGATCTGACGCAGCACGACACGGCAGCGGGCGGCGGCGGCCGCCGCATGCGCGCCGCCGGTTTCAAGCGCCACCTCGACGTCCTCAACGAAGCATTCCGAAAACTGGAACACGGCCGCGAAAAGCGCGCCGCAGGAGCATTGCATGCAAACCATCGCTGACATCGCGCAACGATTCGGCGCCCTACGCGAGCAACTCGACCGTGTGATCATCGGACAGAACCGCGTCAAGAACCTCGCCATCACGTCGCTGATCGCGGGCGGCCACATGCTGCTGGAAGGAGCGCCGGGAACGGGCAAGACGCTCCTGGCGCTTTCGCTGTCGCGCCTGATCGGCTGCCGCTTCCGGCGGATTCAGTTCACGCCCGACCTGATGCCGTCGGACCTCCTCGGCGCGAACATCTTCAGCCAGAAGACGCAGGAGTTCGCGTTGCGCGCCGGGCCGGTGTTCACGGATGTGCTGCTCGCGGACGAGATCAACCGCACGCCGCCGCGGACGCAGGCGGCGCTGCTCGAGTCGATGCAGGAGAACGCGGTGACGATCGACGGCATCCGTTACCGCGTCTCGCCGGTCTTCACCGTGCTGGCGACGCAGAATCCGGTCGAGTACGAGGGAACGTACCCGCTGCCGGAAGCGCAGCGCGACCGCTTTCTCTTCAAGATCAACATCGACTTCCCGCTCGCCGACGAGGAGGCGCAGATGCTGGAGGCGTATGCGTCGGGGCGCCGCCTGCACGACGACGCTGTAACGGCGCTGCAGCCGGTCATGAACGGTGAGGAGCTGCTCGCGGCGCGGCGCACGGTCGGCGCGGCGGTGCGCGTCGAGCCGCAGATCATCCGGTACGTGCAGAGCATCGTCGCGAAGACGAGAACGGACGACGCGGTGCAGATCGGCGCCGGACCGCGTGCGTCGCTCGCGCTGCTCGAGGCGTCGCGCGCGGCCGCGGTGCTGGCCGGCCGTGACTTCATCACGCCCGACGACGTGAAGTCGCTCGTCGCCCCAGTGCTGGCGCATCGCGTGACGCTGACGCCGGAAGCGGAGATGGAAGGGGTCGCGCTCGAGGACCTCCTCGCGCGGATCTTCGAACAGGTGGAAGTGCCGCGCTAAGGCGAGCGATCATGCGCCCCGGTCCTCTTCTCGTCCGTCTCGTGCTCGCGATCGCGCTGCTGGCGCTGCTGGTGCCGGTCGCGCGTCCGCTGGCGTGGGTCGCGTCGGCGGCGCTGGTCGTCCTCGCCGGCTTCGCGGCCGCCGACGCGCTCTGGCTTCGCGGCGTCTCGATTCTCGTCGAGCGCGCGCCGAAGCTGGCGCTGGCGCTCGGAGAGCATGAGACGACGATGATCCGCGTCGCCACGACGGCGTCGAAGCCGGTGCGGATGACGCTGCGGCAGCTTTGGCCGGACATCGTGGCGCCGCGATCGGTCACGAAGGAGGCGATTTGCCGGCCGGGCGAATCGGTGGCGTTCGATCTCGACGTCCGTGCGATTCAGCGCGGCGCGGCGACCGCCGAGCGCGCGTGGTTCGCCCTCCGCCGCCTCGGCCTCATGGAACGCATCATCCCCGCCGGCGAGGCATCGACGATCCATGTCCTTCCGAACCTGCGCGCCGTCTCGCGACTGCACAAGCAGTTGAATTCCTTCGCGCTCCGCTCGCTCGGCGCCCGAGCCGCGCCGCGCATCGGCAAAGGACGCGAGTTCGACCGCCTTCGCGACTACGTTCGCGACGACGACTTCCGCGACATCGCGTGGAAGGCTTCGGCGCGGCACGGCCGCCTCATCGTCCAGGAGTACCGCCTCGACCGGTCGCAGGAGATCGTCGTCTGCATCGACCGCGGACACCGGATGGCCGCCCGCGTCGAGCAGATCACCCGGCTCGATCACGCCGTCAATGCCGCGGTGCTCCTCGCCTACATCTGCAATCGTTTCGAGGACAAGACCGGCGTCCTCTCCTTCGACACCGCGCCCGACAAGGGCTTGCCGACGGCGCGCGGCATGTCGCACCTCCGCGCGATCACCGCGTACACGAGCGAGCTGGAGGCGCAGTACCGGGAGACCGATTACCTCGCGCTGGCCGCCGGACTCCGCAAGCGCCTCCACCACCGCACGCTCATCCTCATCATGACGGTCCTTCCGGAACGCGAGGAACGCCACGACCTTCTCCACGCCGTCGACATGCTCGCCGGACAGCACCTGCCGCTCTTCATCACGATCAGCGACCGCGACCTGCGCGCGGCGGCGGACACGCTGCCGGCGGACCGCGAGGAGCTCTCGCGCACGCTCGTGGCGCGAGACCTCCGGCTCGGACGCGTCGAGACGGTGCGCGAGCTTCGCGCCCGCGGCGCGCTCGTCGTCGAGACGACGGCGGAGGAAGCGGGCATCGACGCCGTCAACGCGTACATCAGCGTCAAGCGGAGACAGCTCCTGTGAACATCGAGCGCTTCGTCTCCGACCGGACGCCGGTGTGGCAGCGGCTCGACGAGCTGCTGACGGAAGCGGAGGCAAGCACGCCGACGCCGAGGGAGTTGCACGAGATCGTGGAGCTCTACCGCCGCACGGCGTCGGACCTCAACCGGGCGCGCTCGCACACGGCGAACCCGGAGATCCTCTCGTACCTGAATCAGCTCACCGGACGCGGATACCGCTACATCTACCGCACGTCGCACGAAGAGCGCGTCCTTCCCGCGTTCGGACGGCTGGTCACCCGCGACATTCCGGCGGCGTACCGGAGGCGGCGCAACGCGATCGTCGTCGCCGCGTCGGTGTTCCTACTCGGCGTCTTCTTCGGCGCGCTCGCCGTCGCCGCCGATCGCGACAACGCGCCGCGTCTCGTCCCGCGCGAGTTCTTCACGAAGAGCCCGCGGCAGCGCGTGGAGCAGATCGAGAACGGCGACGAGCGGATCGACTCGATGGAAAAGGCGGCCCTCTTCGGCGCGTCGCTCTACACGCACAACATCAAGGTCGCCTGCCTGGCGTTCGGCGTCGGCGCGCTCACGATCGTCGGAGGTCTCTGGCTCCTCTTCTACAACGGCGTGATCCTCGGCGCGATCGGGATGTTGTACCTGCTCGACGGCGTCACCGTCTTCTTCTTCGCGTGGGTCGGACCGCACGGCGCGCTCGAGCTGCCGTCGATCATCTTCGCCGGGGCGGCGGGTCTCCTCACCGGGCGCGCGTTGCTGATGCCGGGCAATCTGACGCGCGGCGCCTCGCTGCGGCGCGTGATGCCGGACGTGATGCGCATCATGGCCGGCGCGACGCTGGCGCTCATCTGCGCGGGGCTCATCGAAGGATCGTTCTCGCAGTTCTCGTCGCACACCATTCCGTACGGTCTGAAGATCGCCGTCGCGGCGCTCCTCTTCGCCGGACTGCTCGCGTACCTCTTCCTGCGGCGGATGTCGGAATCGGCGTCCGGTTCGGCGTATGACTGAGCTGACCATCACGACGCCGGAACACGTGCCGATCCGGCTCGAGCCGGCGGGTGCGGGCAGCCGGTTTCTCGCGATCGCGATCGATTCGGCGATCACGATGGCGGCCGCCGGGGCGGCGTCGTACGTCACGGGTCTCTTCTTTCCACGCGGAGTGGCCGGCGCGGTGTTCATCACGGCGTCCCTCTTTTTCGCGTGGGGGTGGCACATCTGGTTCGAGACGCGGCACAACGGCCGCACGCCGGGGAAGCAGGCGCTGTCGCTGCGGGTCATGGACGAGCGCGGCCTGCCGGTGTCGCTCTTTCAGTCGGTCGTCCGCAACTTCATGCGCGTGGTCGACTTCATACCGGCCTTCTATGGAGTCGGCGCCGTCGCTTCGCTGCTGTCGCCGCTCCGCCGGCGGCTGGGCGACGTGGTCGCCGGCACGGTGGTGATCCGCGACGCGCAACCGCTGGCGGTGCGAGGGCAAATCGCTGCGGAGCGGCGCTACAACACTCTGCGGACGCCGCGCGTGCAGCGGCTCGTCAGGCATCGCATCTCGCTCGAAGAACGGGAGTTCCTGCTGACCCTCTGCGTTCGCGCGGAGAAACTCTCGCCCGCGGCACGCTACGACCTGATGGAGAACGTCGCCGCGCATTATCGGGACAAGCTCGGAGTCGAAGAGGGGCAGATCAGCGGCGAGAATTTCGTGCGCGATCTCACCGCTCTGCTCTACGCGAAGTGAGTTAGCATCGAGAAACAGACCAAAAACGGGGGAACTCATGATCTGCCGCAATCACGTCGATGTGTCGGAAGGCGTCCGTCGTTGTCACCGCTGCGGGTCCTCCTTCTGCGCCGACTGCCTCGTCGACATCGGAGGCAAACCGTACTGCGCGACGTGCAAGACCGAGGAGCTGCTGGACGTTCGCTCGGGAGTGGAGCGGGGCACGCTCGACCTGGCGGGCATCGGCAAGCGCTTCGGCGCGACGATCGTCGACGGCTTCGTGCTGTTGATTCCAATCGTGATCATGATCGTGATCTTCGGAGCCGCGCAGGCGACGCAGGCGCGGGTCGCCGGCGCCTGGAACTTCTGGTTCCTCATTCCGACCGTCATCGGCATCGCGTATCAGGCGCTGATGCTCTCGGCGCGCGGACAGACGCTCGGGAAGATGGCGATGAAGGTGAAGGTCGTCGCCGCCGACGGCGCGGAGCTCACGACGGGCCAGGCGTGGGGACGCGAGATCACGCGCTCGATCCTCGGGTTTCTGTATATCGTCGATTACCTCCCCGCGTTCTTCACGAAAGAGAAGACGACGCTCCACGATCTGGCCGCGAAGACGCGCGTGGTGAACTGGGCCTGACGTGCTCTCCTCGGCGACCGCAAAGCGACGGTACGTAATCCAGCCGTACGACGGCCCCTGCTGCCCGCGCTGCGAAGCGAAACTGACGAGCGACTGGATCCGGAGCGGGACGATCGTCTGTCCCGATTGCAATCGGCCTTTCGAGGCGACGGCATTCAACCCCGCGCAGGCGAAGCTGAAGGTCGCCGAAGCCGTCGGAACGACGGTCGGCGAGTCGAACGCGTGCGCCAATCACGCCCGCAACGCCGCGACGACGAACTGCACGCGCTGCGGCCTCTTCATCTGCGCGCTCTGCGACATGAACGTCGGAACCGGGTCGTACTGCCCGTCGTGTTTCGACCGCGTTCGAACGGAGGGGGCGCTCCCGACCATCGCGAAGAAGACGCGCGACTTCGGGGCGATGGCGCGGGTCTCCGCCGTCGCCGGGCTGGTGTTCACGCTCGCGTTCCTCGGGCCGCTCTTCGGGATTCTGTCGCTCTACTATCAGGCGAAGGCGCGCAAGCAGCGGCGTGAGATCGGCGAAGACCCGTGGCACGCCGGCATGGTGGTCGTCATGCTGCTGGCGATCCTCGAGATCGGGGCCGGCGGCACGTTCGACGGAATCCTTCTCTGGAGCTTCTTCAAGAAATGAGCGCTGCTCCGAAACGCACGCTCCTCGGCACCGAGTCGGGCATCGCGACCCGGCAGCGGGTGTACGAGACCGACGATGGCATCGTCGTCGAGTCGACCGATCAGTACGAGCTCTCGCGAAAGAGCGTGCTGTTCGAAGACGTCGTGCTCATCACGTATCACCGCGAGATCGGTTGGTTGTACGTGCTCGTGCTCGCGGCGCTCACGCTCGCCTTCTCAGGCATCGCGGCGACGGCGTACGCGTCGGGCGCGCCGCTGAAGGTGACCGCCACGATCGCGGCGATCGCGGCGCCGATTCTGATCGCGCTCATCATCCGGCTCGTGATGAAGGTCGACGTCGTGTCGGTCTTCGGCCGGAGGTCGCGCGCGGCAATCCACTTCTCATTCCGGAAACGGCGCGCGCGCGAGCTGTACGGGCGCCTCTGCTATCGGACGCGCCAGGCGCAGCGGGTCCCCGAGGAGATCATCCAGACAGAATCTGCCGAATGACCGCCCCGGCGCGTTGCGGCGCTTCCGCAGGATCGCCGTCGTGGATGGCGCGGACGATTGCGCTGCCGACCACGATGGCGTCGCACTTGTCGCGCAGCAGCTCGTAGTGTTCGTGGCGTGAGATCCCGAAGCCGACGGCGATCGGTTTGCGGAGCTTGCCGCGGATCTCGACCAGGCGTTCGAGCAGCATTGGATCGAGCTCGCTCCGCGCGCCGGTGACGCCGGTGGTCGAGACGTAGTAGACGAATGCGTCGCTGGCGCGGTCGACGGCGGCGATCCGCTTGTCGCTCGACGTCGGCGCGAGCAGGAAGGTCGAGGCGAGATCGTTCGCGCGGAACGTGTCGCCGGCTTCCTCCGGCGGCAGGTCGGTGAGGAGCACGCCGTCGATGCCCGCTGCGGCTGCGTCGGCGGCGAAACGGTCCATCCCGTAGCGCATCACCGGATTGAGATACGAGAACGCGATCAGCGGCACCTGACTC
>DASYSN010000060.1:0-9233 GCA_036003305.1 Thermoanaerobaculia bacterium | reverse complement strand
TCGTCCGCGATCTTCTTCACGACCCGGATCGGATGATCGCTCGGCACCATCGCTTCCGGGTTCACCATCACCACCGCCAACTGATTTTCCACGCTCCCACGCATGTCCGCCAGAGTGCCCGACCATCGGCACGCGGTCAATCGAAAATCGACTTTTTCAGCAGCCTGTTAGCGGCTTTGAGGAATCGTATGCAATAGCCGACGCCACCGCCGAGAACAGCCCAAAGCCACCAAACAGAAAGCTTCAGGGAAGCGCCCAGGACCCCGATAATCACAGCTATCGGCACAGCGACAGTGATAGCCTGCAACACCGCAAGCCGTGTCGGTGGAACCGCATCGGGCGCGGCAGAGCGAGCTCGCGGCTTCCTTGGGAGCACGAAGAACTCGCCGAATGGAACATCGTCCGCAGCAATGCCAACACAATAGGTCACAATTGGCGCGCCGCAATGGGTGCAGGATTCGGATACCCAACGCACTTTAGGAACCGCAATTCGCGTGGACTCACGACAATCGGAGCACGTAACTGACACGATGTCGTTCTCTACCCGAGCGATCGCCAGCGTCACGCAGGAAGTATGTCACCTCGACGCTTATATGTCGATGCGATAGCACAAGAGGGTGCCCGCGCGATTATCCTCGACGAAATAAGGGACTGGGCAGCCCGTGCTACGGCGCTGTCAGCGATTCCAGGGGACGCAATGTGACCGGCAGACGAGTCTCTTCTGTGTACCACCACCGACTCGGCGGCGGCGAAGGCGCCGCCTCACGGAGAGCCGCAGGCTGACGACGCGTAGCGGAGTGCACCGGCGTGTCACGAGCCGACCGGAAACCTCGACACCAGCTCCAGCGGCGACATCATGTCCCGCTTCAGCGCCCTCTGGAAACAAGGCCGCACCGTCGTGATCATCACCCACGACCCCGCGCTCGCGAAGCGAGCGGGCCGCGTCGTCGAAGTGCGGGACGGAGATCATCAGCGACCGCCGCAACGGCATCGCAACGTCAGTCCTCGATGGTGTGGCGCGGGCTTTCCAGCCCGCGCTCCGGGGAGGGAGGCGCAGCTCATTGTTCCGCCAGCCGGTCGGATCATTCCGCCAGCCGGACTGTTCCGCCAGCCGTCGGACTGTTCCGCCACCCAGTCGGATCGCTCCGCCACGCGGTCAGACTGTTCCGCCACGCGGTCAGACTGTTCCGCCACCCGGTCGGACTGTTCCGCCACCCGGTCAGATTGTTCCGCCACCCAGTCGGATCGTTCCGCCACGCGGTCAGACTGTTCCACCACGCGGTCGGATTGTTCCGCCACGCGGTTGGATCGTTCCGGCGACCGGTCGGATTGTTCCGCCGGCCGGTCGCATTGTTCCGCCAGCCGGTCGGATCGTTCCGCCGCCCGGTCGCACTGTTCCGCCACCCGGTCGGACTGTTCCGCCAGGCGGTCGGATTGTTCCGCCACGCGGTCGGATTGTTCCGCCGCCCGGTCGGATTGTTCCGCCGGCCGGTCGAATTCCGGCACCCGGTCAGATCGTTCCGCCGAGCGGCGCCCCCGCGAAGCGCGCCGGCCGCGTCGTCGAGGTCCGCTACGGCGTGAATCAGCGACCATCGGAACCGGATCGCGGCGTAGGGCCTCGTGTGGCGCGGGCTTTCCAGCCCGCGCTCCGAGGAGGGCGCAGGCTAGAAAGCCAGCGCCACACGGGAGTCACGCGAACACCGCGCCCTTCTGTTAGATTCGCTGCCGATCTCCATGTACGAAACCCGAAAACAGCATCTGCTGACGCGAGCACAATTCGCGAAACGCGTCTTCTGGCACCTGCTGTTCGTGATCGGCTGCGCCGTGATTTCGTTGGCGATAGGAATCCTCGGGTATCACTTCCTCGGGGCGCTGCCGTGGATCGACGCGCTGCTCGACGCCTCGATGATCCTCAGCGGGATGGGACCGGTCGACCCGCTCAAGAGTGACGCCGCAAAGGTCTTCGCTTCGCTTTACGCGCTGTACTCCGGACTGTTCTTCATCGGCGTGATCGCGGTCCTCGTCGTCCCGTTCGTCCACCGGATCATGCACAAGATCCACATCGACGAAGAAGGCACCTGAGCGCACCCGATGGCGCTCACTTCGACGATCTACAACGCCAACATCGAGCTGAGCGACGTCGACCGCGGGGTGTACGAGTCGTTCGCGCTCCGGCTGGCGATGCATCCGTCGGAGACGCTGGAGTACCTGGCGACGCGGCTCGTCGCGTACTGCCTCGAATACACCGAGGGGATCGCGATGACGGCGGGGCTCTCGAACGGGGATGAGCCGGCCATCGTGGTTCGGAGTCTGACCGGACAGATCACCGCCTGGATCGAAGTCGGCCTTCCCGACGCGGACCGGCTGCATCGCGCCAGCAAGCTCGCCGACCGCGTCGCCGTCTACCTGCATCGCGACGTCCGCATCCTGCTCCGGCAGTTGGAAGGGCGCCGCATTCACCGCGCGGAAGATCTCGCGATCTACTCATTCGAGGGTCCCTTCATCAAAGACCTCGCGGAGCGGATGGAGAGGCGCGTCGGGTTGACCATGACCGTCAACGAGGGCCACGTCTACCTCGACGTCGACGGCGTCTCCCTGGCTACAGTCGTCGAGCAGCACCGCGCGCCCGGGTAGGGATTTGCCTCTTTGCGTCACTCCATCGAATAGGAGGCCTTCATGAAGATCCGAATCGCGCTGCTCATCACGCTCGTCGTATCCGGCTGCAAATTGACGACGCCTCCCCCGCTGCGCGATACGCACGTCCTGGCGGACCCGATCACGGTCGACGCCCTCGAGAACCGGGAGGACGTGCGCCTGCCGGACGGCACCTCGGTCTGCTCCGATCTCCTCCTGCGCAAAACGTCCATCGAGCGGTTCATGGACCGGAACGGGAAGGAATTCGACCTCGGCGTGATCGAGATGAGCGACGACGGCCACGCCGCCGACGACGTCCAGAAGGACATGGTCCTGGCGCGCCTTCGCGAAGTTGCGCTCGGCGGCAAGGGGAAGTCAATCGACGTTCGCAAGAGTCCCGGAGCCGTGATCATCACATTCGTCCACGGCTGGCACCATCGCTCCAAGGTCTGCGACAACAATCTCGCCTGCTTCCGCCGCGTCCTTGAGGCAATCAGCGAGGCCGGCGGCAAGAGCGGCCGGCCGGTGTTCGGCGTCTACATCGGCTGGCGCGGCGACACGATCGAAAAGAAGGGCAGCTTCCTGTCGTTCTACAACCGGAAAGCGACCGCGCATCGCATCGGGCACGAGGGCGGACGCGAGATCCTGGTCGATCTCGACAACATGTACCGCGAGCTGAACGACCGCATCAACAACGGCATGCGGCATCCGGTGACGATGGTGACGGCCGGCCATAGCTTCGGCGGCGCGCTCGTTTTCTCGGCGGTGGAGGGTGCGCTGGTCAAAGAGCTACGCAACCTTCAGGGGCCCGGCAGCGTTCATGCCGTCGGCCGACGCGCCATCGACTGCAACGGAAAAGAGGTGCGCCCGGTCCGGCCCGGCATCGGAGACCTGGTCGTTCTCGTCAATCCTGCATTCGAGGCGAGCCGCTACCAGGAGTTCGTCAAAGACGAGTTGACAACAGGCACGTACGCCCCAGGACAACTGCCCGTGCTGCTGACGGTCGCATCGGAAGGCGATTCGGCGGTCAAAGTCGCCTTCCCGCTGGGACGCACGTTCTACTTCGCCGTGCACCCGTGGCAACTCCACGGCATGAGCGACATCATCGGCGCCGGCCACTACGACCCGCAGACGACGCACGACCTCGTCGTCACGGATGACGAGAACCACGTCATTCATCCGCCCGCGGCCAAGGCGCCAACGGTTCTACCTGCGGACGAGAAAACGACGGAGCGCTGCCATCTCGACGTGAACGCAGGCGACCTGGCGACCTGTAAGTGCGAGTACGACGTCCCGGAGCTGGGCTCGGTGGTGCAGCAGGGAGCGAACCTGACGCTCTCCAGCGGTTCGGTACACAGCGCGAAGAACGAAAACATTACGCTCCGGCCACGAAAGCCGCGCGATCCGCACTCGCCTTATCTCGTCGTCCGAGTCGCGCCGGAGATCATCTCGCAGCACAGCGACATCTACACGCCGCGGTTCATCACGTTCCTGACCGCGTACATCAGCGAATTCCTGCAGCAGGCCGCGCACGTCGACCCGGGTTCCCTGGACGAGCCGTCGTCGCGTTGCGCTGCGCTCGGAGCGGTCTCGGAGCGGTGACGCACCTTCGTTACTCTTTCGGCGGGATGAACGACATGGCCCGCTCGGCGAGCGCGGTGATCGTGAGCGACGGGTTCACACCCGGGTTGGCGGACATCGCGGCGCCGTCGATGACGTAGAGACCGTCGTAGCCGAAGACGCGGTGACGGGCGTCGATCACGCCTTCGTCCGCGGTCGAGCCCATGCAGGCGCCGCCGAGGATGTGTGCGGTGGTCGGCGTGCCGAGGATCGTCTCGCTGAGCAGGCTGCCCGCGAGACCGTCGATCTTCTTCTCCACGCGCCGCGCGAGCTCGGTCGCCTCCGGGATCGCCGCGCTCGGCGCAGGTCCCTCGGCCAGCGCGGTCGTGAGGCCGAAGGCGCTGAGCTCGAGCCGGAGATGGCCTTCGAGCGTGCGCATGTAGAGCAGGATCATCGTGCGCTTCGCCCAGTCGTCGACGAAGTAGGCGCGCAGGAAGTGGATCGGATGCCGCAGCATCGCCGCGAAAACGCGAATCAGCCGCACCGGCGCGCTCTCGCCCGGCACGTGCGGCGACATCAGCAGCCGGAAAAAGCCAGACCCTTTCGCATATCGCACCGGCTCCAGGTGCGAGTGCTCGTCGGTGTGAAGGATGCTGGTGATGGCGATGCCTTCGCTGAGGTCGCGATCGGCCCGCGTGGTCACGCCGATCAGCGATTCGGAATTCGTCCGGACGAAGCCGCCCACCCGATCCGACAGCCGCGGCAGTCCATCCGCGCTCGCCTTCAACTTCAGCAGCAGCGGCACCGTGCCGAGGACGCCGCCCGCGAAGATCACGTTGCGCGCGGTGAATGTGCGGCGGCGCTTGCGGAACCAGCCGGTGCCTGTGGTTGCATCGATTCGGTAACCGCCTCCGGCGAGCTCCCGCACCCACGTCACCTCGGTATCCGCCTCGATCCGCAGGCCGCGCTTCTCGGCGAGCCAGAGGTAGTTCTTGTCGAGCGTGTTCTTGGCGTTGTGGCGGCAGCCGGTCATGCAGGCGCCGCATTGGATGCAGCCCGTTCGGTCGGGACCCTCGCCGCCGAGATACGGATCGGGGACGGTCTTGCCCGGCTCGCCGAAGTAGACGGCGACACGCGAAGGCTCGATCTGATCGGGACGGCCGATGTCGTTGGCGATGTCGCGCAGCACGCGATCGGAGTACGTATCGAGCGGATACTGCACCGCGCCCAACATCCGCAGCGCCGTCGCATAGTGCGGCTCCAGCTCTCGCTTCCAGTCGGCGAGATGTCCCCACGACGGCAACGCGAAGAACTCGTCCTTCGGCGTCGGCAGCGTGTTGGCGTACACGAGCGACCCACCGCCCACTCCCACCCCCGACAGCACCGTGACGTGACGCAGGAACGTCATCTTGAAGATGCCGCGAAACCCCGTCGCCGGCATCCACAACCACCGCCTCAAGTTCCAGTTCGACTTCGGGAAGTCCTCCGCCCGGAACCGCCTCCCCTTCTCGAGCATGACGACGCGGTAGCCCTTCTCGACCAGCCGCAAGCCGGAAACGCTCCCGCCGAAGCCCGAGCCGATGATGGCGTAGTCCCAGTCCATGGACCGTGGTGAGGATACTGCGGGCATGCGCACGTGGGTCCACCCGTTTTGCAAAGGGACGTTGCACCGCAGCCATTAGGCCGTCAAACGAATACTCTTTGCCGAACCGCGCGTCTGTCATCCTGAGCCGCGTAGACGGCGAAGGATCTCAGAATTCGCGGCACGTGGCTCGAGCGGCGCATCTGGAGATCCTTCGCCGCGCTACGCCGGCTCAGGATGACGGAGTTGTTCAGAGCTTCCCCGGGGCATCGAAGTCGTCGGGAACAACGAAAGCGCCAGCCGCCAGCCCGCGGGCGCGGGCTGGAAAGCCCGCGCCACACGAGAGCTACGGGGCGACTTCGAGGACTTCGAAGGAGCCGGGGAGGATGGGGGGGCGGGCTCCTTCTTTGGCTGGGGTGCCGAACTTGGCGGTCGGGAGGAAGAGGTGGTGCGTCGCGGTGTCGATCGCGATCGTCCGGGCGCCGCGGGCGGTGGGGACGGTGGCGACGACGTCGTACGGCGCTTTGCCGCTGACGATCGTGATGTTGCCCTGGCCGGCGGAGGCGAAGGCGAGGTGCTTTTCGGGATCGTAGGCGGCGCCGTCGACGCCGGCGCCGATGGCGGGAGTCGCGAGCGTCTTGCCGGTCCTGGTGTCGACGACCGCGAACGTCTTCGACTCGCTGCAGGTGCTGAAGAGGTGGTGGTTCTTCACGTCGATGGTCAGGCCGCTCGGCTCTTCGCAGTGATCAACCTTCCACGTCGCGCCGACGGCGAGCGTCTTCAGATCGATGACCGAGATCTCGCCTTTGTCTTCGATGTTCACGTAGACGCACTTGCCGTCGGTCTGCGGAAACTCCGGCTTGCCGTCGAGCGGAATCGTGGCGAGGACCTTGCCGTCCGTCGCGTCGAAGACCGTCGAGTTCTTGCCGCGGCCGTTGAACGTGAAGACCTTCCTGGCGGCATAGAGGATCGCGTCGGGGTTGTCGCCCGTCGCCTTCCACTCGGCGATCTTCGAGTTCGTCTTGAGGTCGAACACCGTGACCATGCCGCTGCGGCCGTTCGAGATGAAACCGCGATTCAGCTCCGGCGCGAGCGCGATGCCGTGCACGCCGGAGAGACCGGTGATCGTTCCGACATGCCCGCCGCTCTTCTCGTCGATGACATCGACCTCGGTGCCGTGCGATACGTACAGGCGATGCGTCGCTGCGTCGGACGTCAGGTAATCCCATCCGCCCTCGCCGCCGACCGGGATCTCACGAACGACGTGATACGACTCGGCGGCGATCGCCGGCAGGGTTGCCGCGACCACACAGAACAGGGCAAGTAGCGAGCATTTCATCTGTTTACCATAACGCACATGGCGGGGAGTTCGCATGCCGTCACCGCGCATGAAAAACCGCCTGAGGTCGATCCCCTTCTTCCTCCTTCTCTTCGCATCGATGGCGAGCGGAGCGACGTTCACCTATTCGACGGGCGCTCCCGACTTTCAGATGGCCACCGCGTCGCACCCGGCCGGCACCTCGATCGAGGTGGAGACCGCGGACGACTTCACCACGACCGGCTGCACCACGATCACCAACGCGACATTCTTCGGTCTCCTGACGAACGGCGCTCCGCTCAGCGCCATCACCAGCGTCGACGTCGAGATCTATCGCATCTTCCCGCTCGACTCGACGAATCCGCCGAGCGGCCAGGTACCGACCCGCGCCAACTCGCCGTCCGACGCCGCGTTCGACGTCCGCGACAACCTCGGGTTCACGGCGGGGGTGATCGCTCCCAGCGCCACCGTGCTGAATACGGTCGTCACCGGCATTCACCCGATTCCCAACCAAACGACGCACGGCGAGGGGCCGGTCACCGGTGCAGAGGTGCGAATCGACGTCACGTTCACGACGCCGTTCGTGCTACCCGCAGGGCACTACTACATCGTTCCGCAGTTCACGGTCAGCAACGCGAACCTGCTGTGGCTCTCGGCGCCGAAAACAATCCCTTCTCCGACCGACCTTCAGACCTGGATTCGCGACTCGGCCCTCGCGCCCGACTGGCTCCGCATCGGAACGGATATCGTCGGCGGGACGAGCCCTCCCCAATACAACGCCGCCTTCTCGCTCAGCGGCACCACGTCGACCATTAGCGTGAACGCGAACAACGCCAGTCCGCTGACCGCCGCGCAGGGCCTGCCGACGTCGACCACGTTCACCGGCAGCGGCGGGACCGGCCCGTATACCTTCACGGAAACCGGCGCGCTGCCGACGGGCGTGACGCTGACCTCGGGAGGCGTCCTCTCGGGCACTCCTGAGACGATCGGCAGTTTCCCGATCACGGTGACCGCGACCGACAGCACCGGCTGCAGCGGAACGCTCGACTTCACGCTGAACGTCATCGCTCCGGTGCCGGTGCTCGACATTCGGCTGCTGGCGCTGCTCGCAGCAGTGCTCTCGGCGATCGCGCTACGGAGTCTCGTGCGCTGACCTCAACGTGCCGGCGGCGTCACCACCACGAGATCGCTCGACGTGGTGCCGCCGCCGTGCGCGAGATAGACGACGCCGTTCTTCGCGACCGCCGGATTCCGCGCGCCGGCGACCGTCGGAACGGTGGCGACGAGCGATAGGTGCCCGGAGGCGTCGACCTTCGCAATGGTCAGTTTCGCATCGCGTGCCGCGCCCGCGTACAGCATGCCCGAGGCGTAATCGAAGTCGTCGACGCCGTTGCCGGTGTCGATCGATGACAGCACCGCACCGTCGCCGCCCGCATTGAGCACTTCGAGCTTCGCGCTGCACGCCACGAAGAGGTGTCCCGACTGCTCGTCCATACGCAGGCCGTGCGGACCTTCCTCGCCGCACGCCGGGTTCCACGTCGCGACGGTCTTGTGCGTCGTGAGATCGATGGCCAGCGTCCGGTCCTTGTCCTCGAGGTTCGTGTAGAAGCGATGGCGTTTCCCGTCAACGGCGAAGCCTTCCGGATTGCCCTCGAACGTCAGCGTCTCTTTCTGCTTCAACGTCGCCGCGTCGAGGATCCGGATGGTCTTGTCGCGCGGCGTGGTCACCCACACCTCCTTCGTCGCACCGACGTACGCGAGACCGTCCGGCATCGACGTCAGCACCTCGCAATGACCGCGCTCGAGCGTCTTCGGGTCGACCGCGCAGACGCTACTGTCCCCGCGGTTGCCGACGTATGCCTTACCGCCGCCGAACGTGATCGAGCTCGGTCCGAGGAGACGCTTGCGGTCGCGGAACGTCACCTCCTTCGTCGGAAAGCCTTTGATCTCGCGGGTCTTCCCGGTTGCAGCGTCGACGACGTACACCGTCCCGTTGTTGCCGGGCACCCAGACGGAGCTCGTTCCCGGTTCGGTCGCGATGTAGTCCATCGCGATCCCGGCCGGCGTGCCGCCGGGCAGGGGCAACGTGTGCACGGTGTAGTCGGCCGCGGACATCGGCAGCGCGAGCGCGAACAGGGC
>DASYSN010000059.1:0-3411 GCA_036003305.1 Thermoanaerobaculia bacterium | reverse complement strand
TGCCGCCGAGAAGTGCATCCATGACGACGTACGACGTGTAGTCGGGATTGGTCGCCTCGATCGAGGGCAGACCGACGTACAGCGTCGTCTGCACGGCGCCCGGCCGGTCGACGAGGTAGACGACGTGCTTGCCGACCGCGGTCACCTGCGGGACGGACGGCGGCGTGCCGCGCTTCCACGACTCGAAGTTCGCGTGGATCGCGGTCTCGATCGCGGCGGGATCGAAGCGGCCGACGACGTAGAGTCGGGCGCGGGCGGCGCCGTAGTTGCGGTCGTAGAACGACTTCACCTGATCGAGCGTGTACACCTCGAGCATCGCCTGCGTCGGGAAGTAGCGGCCGTACGCGGAGTTCGGGAAAAGCGCGCCGTAGAACTTCTCGGCCGCCATCGACTGCGGCTGCGCGTGCTGGATGGCGAGTTTGCGAATCGCGTCCTGCTTGATCCGCGCGAGGTCGGTTGCGGGGAACAGCGGATGCTCGACGACGTCCGCAAGGAGCGCCACGAACTGCGGGGCTGATTCGCTGAATACGTCGGCGCCGAGGGTGACGAGATTCACGCCGGTGTTGACGTTGAGATCGTCGCCCATCGACGCCATGTCGCGCGCGATCTGCTCGGCGGTCCGCGACGTCGTCCCCTGCTGGAGCATCTCGCCCGTCAGATCGGCGAGCCACGTCTCGTTCGGACCCTCGTCGACGTTTCCGGTCTGGATCGCGAGCCGTACCGTGGTCTTCGGCACGCTGCCGTACTGCACGAGCCGGACGGCGAGGCCGTTCGGCAGATCGAACTTCGTGACGGCTGGCAGCGCGAACGGCTTCGCCGGGGCGGCGGCGGGAGGGAGCTCCTTCGTCGTCGTCGTGATGGTCGTTGTCGTCGTTTTCGTGGTGCTTGTGGTGGAGCTTGTGGTGGACTGCGTTTGCGCGAATGCGGCGCGCGCAATGAGGAGCGCGGCGAGTGTGAGATTCATCGTTCGCATCGTCGTCGTCTCCTTATTTGCCCGGAACCACGGTGAGGATCGTCCGGTTCGTCGGGCGCAGATACTCCTGCGCGGCGTGTTGGATCATCGCCGGCGTGATCTGCGCGAACCGCGGCTCGATCGAATTGATGTCCGCCGGGTTGTCGTTGAAGAGGGCATACGAAGCGAGCAGGTCGGCCTTGCCGAATCCGTACAGCCCCTCGATCTGGTTATAGAGATCGCTGCGCATCTTCAGCTTGGCGCGGTCGAGCGTCGCCGCGTCGACCGGCTGCGTCCGGAGCTGCTCGACGTCGGCGTCGATCGCCTTCAGGATGTCGTCGGACGACTTGTCTTTGTCGTGGTACAGCCAGATCGTGTAGATCGTCGGGCCGTTGATGTCGAACATGTTTCCGAGCGCGTTCATCGACGAGCTGACGTCGCCGGTGAGTCCGCGCTTCTGGACGAGATCCTGGTACAGCGTGCTGTCCTTACCCGAAGCGAGGATCATGTCGATGAGGCCGAGGGCGTAGTAGTCGTTCGTTCCCTGCGGGGGCGCGTGATACCCGATGGCCAGCGCCGGACGGTTCGCTTTCTCGTCGTTGATGCTCGCACGCTTCTCCGTCTCCTGGCGCGGCTCCGTGATGTCCGCTTTCGGCGGCTGCGGCTGCGCGGGGATGCCGCCGAAGTACTGGTTCACCCACGCCATCGTCTGGGCCGGCTCGATGTCGCCGGTGATCGCGAGCGCGGCGTTGTTCGGCGCGTAGTAGGTCTTGAAGAAGCTGCTCGCGTCCTGCAGCGTCGCTGCTTCGATGTCGTGCAAATCGCCGTAGAAGTTGTGGGCGTTGTACCAGTTCGTGTTCGCGTACTGAGGCATCTGCAGCCACGGGAAGCCGCCATACGGCCGGTTCAGGACGTTCACGCGCACTTCGCTGCTGACGACGCCTTTCTGATTCGTCAGGTTCTCCTCGGTGATGGCGAGGCCCTTCATGCGGTCGGCCTCGGCCCAGAGCATCGTCTGGAGCGTGTTCGACGGCACGATCTCGAAGTAGTTCGTAAAATCGAAGCGCGTCGAGCCGTTCAGGACGCCGCCGTTCGACTCGACGAGCTTGATGAACTGCAGCTTGCCGAGGTTCTGCGAGCCCTGGAACATCAGGTGCTCGAACAGGTGAGCGAAGCCGGTGCGGTTCTTCGGCTCCACGCGGAAGCCGATGCCGTAGTACACGGCGACCGTCACGATGGGCGACGTGTGATCGGGCGAGAGGACGACCTTCAACCCGTTATCGAGCTTGTGGTACTCGACCGGGACGGTGAGCGTCGCATTCACCGGCATCGGCGGCGCGGCCATCGGCACGACGACCGGTTGTCTCACCGGCGCGGTCCCCGATTCGTAAGGCGGCGGCGGTGCGTTGTGGGTTGAAGAGCAGGCAGCACAGAAGAGCGCAGCTATCGCGCCCGCGCGTAGCAAGAACTTCATCCGTTTTCCTCCAGGTAGTCGTTACGCCGAAAGCTTTTCCCAATCGCCCTCGGGCGCATCGATCGCGAGAGCGAGTCCACCATCCGATCCGATGAACACCGGATCTTCCATGTAGCGTACTTTGCCGCCCCCGACCTGTTCCAGCGCTTTTTCCAGCGCCTCGGACAGACCGCGGATGAGGCCGCCCCCGCCCGAAAGGATGATGTTGTTGCGTACCCGCTCCTGGAACTCCGGCTCGACGCGCGCGAGGAGGTCGAGCATCGTCTCGATGATCGGCGGAACGACCGTCTCGCACGCCGTCTTCAGCTCGGTCGTGATGTCGAGCGGCGTCGGGACGCCTTTCACAGGCGCGGTGACGATCGCCTTCTGCGGCGCGCGGCCGACGAAGGAGTATTTCTCCTTCCAGTCCCGGACCATGTAGATCGTGACGTTCGCCTGCGGGTAGCGCTCCTCGATGAGCTTGAGGAGCTGGGCGTCGATCGAGTCGCCGGCGACGGTGAGCGTGCGCTGGTCTTCCTCGGTCGGGTAGCGCCCCTTCATGACGCAGAAGTCGGTCGTGCCGGCGCCGATGTCGATGATCATCGTGTGCAGCAGCGCGTCGAGTCCGTACGCGACGGCGAATGGCTCGCTCACGATCAGCAGCGAGTCGACGATTCCCTTCATCGAGTTGCGGAGGTACTGCTTGTTCGTCCGCAGCGCGGCGGCGGGGACGCCGACGACGGCGCGGACGTCCGAAGCGTCCACCTTTCCGGTTGCGCTGACGCCGACGAGCCCGAGGAGGTGCTTGAGCAGCTCGCGGACGGCCTCGACGTCCTTGTCCGATCCTTCCTTGAGGAGGCCGCGCTCCAGCGGGCGGTGGAGATCGAGCATCGTGCGGTTCGCGACGGCGTCGTGGCCGATGAGCACCGACCGCTTGAGGATCTTCTTCGCCACCATGTCCGCGGGCCAGCCGACGAAGGAGTCGACGACGAAGCGCTCGCCGTTG
>DASYSN010000058.1:0-4643 GCA_036003305.1 Thermoanaerobaculia bacterium | reverse complement strand
GGGTTCCACTTGCCGTACTCGGCGACGCGCGCCTGGGTCTCGCGCTGCGACTGCCACGCCCAGTCGCGGTTCATGTCGATGAGGTAATGGTTGAAACGTCCTCCCGGCCACGGCTCGGCGTGCTCGTACGCCTCCGGGTTCGGATTCGGCTCGGCGCCGACCGTTCGCGTGAACCACTGCACGTACCGCTCGCGGCCGTCGGGGTTCTGCAGCGGATCGATGACGACGACGAGGTTGTCGAGGAGTTTCTGCGACTCGGAATCTTTCAGCAGCGTCGCCGCGACTCTCATCGCCGCCTCGGCCGACGACGACTCGTTGCCATGCACGCCGAACGCGAGCCACGCGATCGCCGGCGTGTTCCGCGCGATCTCCTGCGCGCGCGATGCGTCGACGTCGGCGTTCGCGAGCGAGCCGACGTCGTGGCGGATCGCGTCGAGCTTCGCGCGGTTCGCCTGCGATGTGATCACAGCGATCATCAGCGGCCGGTGCTCGTACGTCTCACCGATCTTCTGGAACGTGATGAGCGGCGAGCGGTGCGTCAGTTCGTTGAAGTAATCGACGATGCGGTCCCATGGCGTAAAGCGGTCGCCGAGCGTGTAGCCGAGGTATTCGTCAGGCGTCGGAATCGCGTTCTGGGGAAACGCGGCGGTGGCAGCGAGAAGAAGAGCGGCGAGGACGATCAGCTTGCGCACGGCGGAAAAGTATCAGAAGTTATACTTGCCGCTGTTACCGGAGGGTATGCGATGAAATGGAAACCGGCTGTCGGTCTTCTTTCTCTGCTTCTCGCGGTGAGTGCGTTCGCCGCCGATCCGATCGTGCCGTACGACAATCCTGTCTTGCGCGATCACAACGGCAAGTTCATGGGCCACATCCTCAGCTTTCAACCCTCGTTTGAGAGCTACTACCTGATGTTCGGAGTGGGCTCGAACGAAAACACGATTCTACAAATCGACAAGGAAGCGTCCGGGCTGACGTGGGCGTCCGGCCCTTTGTTCTTCGCGTCGACCGACTGTACAGGGCAAGCATTCGTGTTTGACCACGGGGAGCCCGTCGAGCGCGTGGGCCGAGTCGGAGCAGGGAACGTCCTCTACCTCTCCGGTACGGGCCCTGCGGTCCCGTCCGTTTTCAATTCTATTTATGCGAATCATGCTTGCCAGGCCTCGAGCCAACCAGGCAGCAGCGACTATGACCCCGCCAACCCATTCGTGAACCTCGACACCGTCTTTCAGGTGCCGTTCAAGGCTGCTGACGCGGCGCAAGCCGCGCCTGCGATGAGCTCGGAGGTGATGATTCTTCTGGCGATCGTGCTTGCCGCGGCAGGCCTATTCGCCGTACGCGCCCTCGGCAAAGGTTAATCCGCCGTGACGACTTCTTCTTCCACGCCGGCCGTCGACTTCGAGTGGATGCCGAGGCGCTTCATCATCTCGTTGAGCGTGGAGGGCTTCACCTGGAGCAGCTCGGCGGCGCGTTTCTGGACGCCGTTGGCCATCTCGAGCGACTGCAGGATCATGGCGCGCTCGTAGCGGGAGACGGCGTCTTTGAGCGAGAGGCCTTCGCTCGGGACGATCATCGACGGCTGGTCGGTGTTGACCGGGTAGCGCAGCGAGTCGGGGAGCAGCTCCGGCGTGATGCGGTCGCCGGTGGAGAGGACGACGGCGCGCTCGATGGTGTTCTCGAGCTCGCGGACGTTCCCCGGCCAGAGGTGATCCAGCAGGATGCGCATCGCGTCGGGCGTCACTTCCTTCACCTTGCGCCGATTCTCGTCGGAGTACTTCTGCATGAAGTGCGCGACGAGGAGCGGGATGTCCTCGCGCTTGCGGCGCAGCGGCGGCAGCGGGATGGTGATGACGTTGAGACGATAGAAGAGGTCCTCGCGGAAGCGGCTGTCGGCCATCAGCTTCGTGAGGTCGGCGTTCGTGGCGGCGATGATGCGGCAGTCGACGCGGATCGTCTCGACACTGCCGAGGCGCATGAATTCTTTTTCCTGAATGACGCGGAGCAGCTTCGCCTGCGTCTCCAGATTGATGTTGCCGATCTCGTCGAGGAAGATCGAGCCGCCGTCGGCGACCTCGAAGAGGCCGCGCTTCGTGGCGATGGCGCCGGTGAACGCGCCTTTGAGGTGGCCGAAGAGCGAAGACTCGAGGAGCTCCGGCGGGAGGGAGCCGGAGTTGACGGTGACGAACGCGTTCTTGGCGCGCGGCGAGGCGTGGTGGATCGCCTTCGCGACGAGCTCCTTGCCGGTGCCCGACTCGCCGGTGATGAGGATGTTCGAGCGCGACGGCGCGGCGAGCCGGATCAGCTCGAACACCTTCCGCATCGACTCGCTCTTGCCGATGATGTTCGCGTACGAGTACTTCTCCGACAGCTCGGCCTTGAGGCGCTCGTTCTCCCACGAGAGGCGTCGCTGCTCGAGCGCCTTGTTCACGGTGAGAACGACTTCCTCGTTCTTGAACGGCTTCGGGATGTAGTGGAACGCGCCGAACTTCATCGCCTCGATGGCACCGTCGATCGACGAGAACGCGGTGATGACGACCACCGGCAGCGTCGGATTGGCGATGCGGATCGCGCGCAGGGTGTCGATGCCGCTGATGCCGGGGAGCATCACGTCGAGGATGACGAGATCGACTTCGTCGCCGTCGAGGAGGTTCAGCGCCTCTTCGCCGCTGGCGGCGAGCACGACGTCGAAGCCTTCGCGGCGCAGCACGACTTCGAGGACGTCCCGGAGGACTTCCTCGTCGTCGACGATCATCACGCGCAGGCTGCGTTCGGTCATACCTTTAATTTAGGCCTGATTCACTATCGCACTCGGAAATCCTACCCGCGGGAGCAGAATCGAAAATTCCGCGCCGTCGCCCGGCTTGCTGGCGACGGTGATCTCGCCGTCGGACGCGTGCAGGATACGGCGCGTGATGGCGAGGCCGAGTCCCGTTCCCCCCTGCCCCCGTTTCGTCGTCACGAGCGGCTCGAAGATGCGGTCGATCAGCTCGGGCGCGATCCCCTTGCCGTCGTCCTTGATGCGGATGACGACGCGATCCCCTTCGTCCGCCACGCGGACCCAGATGTTCCCGCCGGGCTGCACCGCGTCGCGGGCATTGAGGAGAACGTTCGTCACAACCTGCTGCAGGTCGTGAAAGTTCCCGCGGACCGAGGCGTCGCTGACCGGGTCGACGTGGACGTGGATGTCTTTCGCGCGGAAGAGGTCTTCATGCAGCACCACCGTCGCGTTGACGAGCTGCGGCACGCTGACGATCTCGCGCGTGCGCGGGCGATTGGCGATGAGGTCGAGCAGAGAGTTGACGAGGTTCGACGCCCGGAACGTCTGCTGCTCCATTTTCTTCAGGAGCCGGTACTTCGGATCGTCGGGCGCCGTCTCGGCGAGGAGGAGCTGCGCGTAGGACGAGATGCCGGTGAGCGGCGTGTTGACCTCGTGCGCCACGCCGGCGGCGAGCAGGCCGAGGGACGCGAGGCGCTCCTTGTCCTGCAGCTCGCGCTCGAGGCGCACGCGGTCGGTAACGTCGCCGATGACGAGGACGCGCGCGCCGTCCGCCACGTCCGCGGCGAGGGGACTCGACGTGATCGTCACCTCTTTTTCCACGCCGTCGCGGTTGATGAAGTTGGTCGTCATGGAACGCGCGTTCGCGCGGCGCAGCTCGTCGTACGGCGGGAAGAGCGACGCGATGCCGTCGTCGCCGCCCTCGCTGCCGACGAGCTCCCAGAACGCTTTGTTCGCGGTGAGGACGGTGCCGTCGTCCGCGACGACGGCAATGGCGGATGACGACGACTCGATGATCGATTCGTTGTAGTCCTTGAGCGCGCGGATCTCGTCGAGCTGGCGGCGGAGGCGTCCGTACAGGCGCGAGTTCTCGATCGCCAAGGCGACCGGCGCGGTGAGCGACTCGAGCAGGTGGAGGTCGTCGCGCGAGAGCGCCTCCTCGCCTCGCTTCTGTCCGAGGAGGAGAAGACCCTGCAGCTCGCCGCGATTGAGCAGCGGAAAGACGTAGCGATAGCCGGCGCGGAGGAGCTGCCACGGAACGTCGGAGGCATCCGGCAGGCGCGGCTCGGTCAGCACGATCGGCGTGGTTCCGCGAAGGTGGCCGAAGTCGGCGGCGAATGCGCGCCTCGGAAGCCCCTCTTCCGGGTCGTAGACGACGTAGGTCGTCCCCTCGCGCATGAAGAGGTTCATCTTTTCAATTTCCAAAGCGGCGCGGAGACGCTCGCGCATCATCGAGATCAGCTCGTGGACATCATGGAACGTCGCGAGCTCCTGGGCGAACTCGACGAGCGTGCGGCGGTGGCGATAGCTCTCGCGGTAGAGCACCCGCTCGATCACCGACTCGACGCGCCCCTTCACCGGAATCAGGACGCCTGCGATCAGGAGTCCCGAGGTGAAGGCGAGGAAGTTCCGCTCGACGGCGGCCGCCTCTTCGATCACGTGCGAGAGGAGAAGGTTGATCGTGGAGAACGCGATCAATCCGAAGATCAGCGTCACCGCGTAGGCGAGGGTCTCCTTGATGACGACTTCGACGTCCCACAGTTTGTACTTGAGGATCGAGACGGCGAACGCGAGCGGGATGAGCGCGAGCGGCACGATCGCGATGGTGGTGTTGAGCGACGAGACGCGGCCGGTGACGACGTACGGGACG
>DASYSN010000057.1:0-6328 GCA_036003305.1 Thermoanaerobaculia bacterium | reverse complement strand
CGCGGCATCGGCGCGAGCGGCCGCGGCGTCTATCTCGACTTCGCCGACGCCATCAAGCGCCTCGGCAAGAAGGTCATCGAGGAGCGCTACGGCAACCTGTTCGAGATGTACCACGACATCACGGCCGAGGATCCGTATGAGACGCCGATGCGGATCTATCCGGCGCCGCACTACGCCATGGGCGGCCTGTGGGTCGACTACAACCTGATGTCGAACATCCCCGGCCTCTACGTCATCGGCGAAGCGAACTTCTCCGACCATGGCGCGAACCGCCTCGGCGCGAGCGCGCTGATGCAGGGACTTGCCGACGGCTACTTCGTGCTTCCGGTCACGATCGGCGACTACCTCGCCGGACAACTCGGGAAGAAGGTCACCGCCGACCGGCCGGAGTTCAAGGCGGCCGAGAAAGAGGTCAACGATCGCGTGGCGAAACTGCTCGCCGCCAAGGGCACCCGCAGCGTCGACTCCTACCATCGCGAGCTCGGCTCGATCATGTGGGAGTACTGCGGCATGGCCCGCAGCAAGGAGGGGCTGGAGAGGGGGATCAAGCTGGTCCGCGACCTGCGCGCGCAATACTGGCGCGACGTCAAGGTCCTCGGCACGAACGAGGAGCCGAACCAGGCGCTCGAGAAGGCAGGCCGCGTCGCCGACTTCTTCGAGCTCGCGGAGCTGATGTGCATCGACGCCCTTCAGCGCGACGAGTCGGCCGGCGCCCACTTCCGCGTCGAGTACCAGACGGCGGACGGCGAAGCGAAGCGCAATGACGATCAATACCTCTACGTTTCCGCGTGGGCGTACACCGGCGACGACAGCGAACCGCGGCTCCACAAAGAGACGCTGGAGTACGAAGAAGTGAAGCTCGCGACGAGGAGCTACAAGTAATGGACCTGACACTGCATGTGTGGCGGCAGGCTTCACGCGACGCCGCGGGATCGTTCCAGACGTACCCGGCGAAGAACATCTCGCCCGACGCTTCGTTTCTCGAGATGCTCGACATCGTCAACGAAGAGCTGATCGCGAAGGGCGAGCAGCCGATTCATTTCGAGCACGACTGCCGCGAAGGCATCTGCGGCTCCTGCGGGATGATGATCAACGGCGTGGCGCACGGCCCGATCGGCAACACCGCGACGTGCCAGCTCCACATGCGGCACTTCAAGGACGGCGACGAAGTGGTCGTCGAGCCGTGGCGCGCGCGTGCGTTTCCGATCGTCAAGGACCTCATCGTCGACCGCAGCCCGCTCGACAAGATCATCCAGGCCGGCGGGTACATCTCCGTCAACACCGGCAGCGCGCCTGAGGCGAACGACGCACCGATTCCGAAGCTGATCCAGGAGCGCGCGATGGACGCCGCCGAGTGCATCCAGTGCGGGGCGTGCGTCGCACAGTGCCCGAACGGCGCCGGCCAGCTCTTCACCGCCGCCAAGGTTTCGCACCTCGGCCTGCTTCCGCAGGGACAGCCGGAGCGTTACGAGCGTGTATTGAAGATGGTCGACGTCATGGAGCAGTACTTCGGAAGCTGCACCATGTTCCGCGAGTGCGAAGCCGTCTGCCCGAAGGGGATCTCCGTCGACTTCATCGCGCGCATGAACCGCGACTACATCGTCGCGAAGCTGAAGGACCGGAAGGCCGCGGCCAACGAATAGCCTGAACCACTCTGTCATCCTGAGCCGGCGTAGCGCGGCGAAGGATCTCCCGATGCGCGCTCAAGCCACGTGCGCGCGAATTCTGAGATCCTTCGCCGTCTACGCGGCTCAGGATGACGGGTCTACTTCATTTTCGAATTGATGTCGTGCGCCATCTTCTGGTGCTCCTTCAGCACCGGAAGGGTCTTGTCGATCCACGACTTCAGGTCGGCGTCCTTCGCCTTTTTCGACGCTTCCTCGAACTCCTTCACGTCCTTGTCGTGGTCTTTGACCATCTCGGCCATATAAGCCTTGTCGACGTTCTTTGACGACATGACTTTCTGCGCGGCGTCCTTGTGCTCCTGATCGGTGTCGGTTGGAAGCGTGACGCCCTTGGTCGACGCGAGCTGCTTCAACTCGTCGTTGGCCTTGCTGTGGTCCGTGACCATCTTGTCGGCGAACTTTTTCGCGTCAGCGTTCTTTGCCGCGGGTGAGACCTGCTGGCCCAGGGAGACTTCCGCCATGCCGCCGATCGCAGCCTTCTGCATGAAGTTCTGATCGTCGGAGGACATCTGCGTCGCCGCGGTCGCGCTGCCGGTCGTGGCGCTCGTGGCGGGGTTTGTCGACGTCGTGCCGGATGTGTCGCTCGCGGCTACGGACGTCGTCGTATTCGCCGTGTCGGTGGTCGTTTCCGTGTTCTCTTTCTTGGTACAGGCGAACGTGAACAGCAGCGCCAACGCCGCAACGATCACAAAGACAAGTGATGGTTTCTTCATGCGTCTCTCCTTTCGGCCGTTACAGTGCAGAAAACGCTCCACTCAGCTGTTGCCATACGTGTTAAGTTCATGCAGTCCATTTAGGTCGAACGCAGACGGATCTCAACAGGGGAGCCGAAGTGTCTTTAGTCGATCGATATCTGCGTGCCATAGGCGAGCACGACGGCGAGCTACATACACTCACGGCTGAGGCCGCACACGTCTGCAACGCTCCCGTTGCGCTCCTCGGCTTTCTTGACGGCGACCGCGAACGCGTAAGAGTGTCGGTCGGCTGGAAAGTGGAGGAGCTCCCTCTCGTCTCTTCCTTCGCCGCGAGGTTTGCGGACGCTCGCGACGTCGTGATCTTGCCGGATGCTTCGAGCGCGGCGGGATTCGCGCAACACCCGTTCGTGGCAGGTGCCCCAAACGTCCGTTTCATTGCGTCCGCGCCGCTGATTGATTCCTCAGGCGCTTTCATTGGCGCGCTGACCGTGCTCGACCGTTCCGTCCATCAACTGCAACCGATCCATGCCCAGATGCTTCGACTCACGGGACGTCACATCGTGCAGGTCCTCCAGTCACGAACGCATGAGGAGGAGGTCGCGAATCTTCGCGAATCGATCGAGGAGAGCGAGGCACGGTTCCGCGATCTTTTCGAGCAGACGGACGACCTGATCATGAGCATCGGCATCGACGGCCGCGTGCTCCACGCGAATCAGGCGACGCTCAATGCGCTCGGCGCGACGAACGAGGAGCTGTCGCGCATCGACATCGTCCGCATCGTCGATTCCGAGGAGCGCGAGAGCTTCCGCCGCGCATTGCAGCGCGTCTTTTTGAAAGCGGAGCCGCAGCGCGTCGAAACGGTCTTCATGGGCGCAGGCAATCGCCGCATCACCGTCGAAGGCGCGCTCCGCCCGCGGATCATCGACGGGCGCGCGGTCATGGCGCGCGTCGTCTTCCGCGACGTCACCGACCGCCAAGCACTTCGAGACCGATCTCGCCAACGCGCGCGATGCGGCGCTCGAGGCGGCGCGTCTGAAAACGCGCTTCCTCACGAATGTCAGTCACGAGATCCGGACGCCGATGAACGGAATCATCGGGATGATCGACCTGCTCCTCGGCAGCCGCCTCAATGAAGAACAGGCCGACTTTGCGCATCAGGGGATGGCGAGCGCGGAACAGTTGCTCTCGATCGTGAACAACGTGCTGTACGTGTCGAGCGTCGAGTCGGGCGGCCTGTCGACGGCGAACGCCGATTTCGATCTCTATCGTTTGCTCGAACGCGTCGTCGAAGTGATGAAGGTCGGCGCCCTCGGCAAAGACGTCGACATCCGGTATTCGTACGACGAGTCGCTTCCGACCGTCGTCTACGGAAATCAGGGCCGCGTCCGCCAGATCGTTACGAACCTGATGGACAACGCCGTGAAGTTCACGATGCAGGGCTCGGTCTCGCTGCGCGTCACGAGACAGACGGAGACGGCAACCCACGACGTCCTCCGTTTCGAGGTGCGCGACACCGGCATCGGGATCGCCGAGGAGGACCGGCTGCTGCTGTTCGAGCGTTTCTCGCAGATCGAAGGATCCAGCACGCGGCGTTTCCAGGGCATCGGCCTCGGACTCGCCGCGGCCCGTCAGCTCGTCGAGATGATGGGCGGCGTCATCGACGCGGAGAGCGCGCCCGGCATCGGCTCGACGTTCTGGTTCTCCATTCCTTTCGCGCGGCACGAGGACGACCGCAAGCCGATCGTCTCCTCGGATCTCGACTTCAAAGGGAAGCGCGTGCTGCTCGTCGATCAGACCCCGACGAGCCGCCGCGTGCTGCGTCATTACCTCGCCGACCGCTGGGAGATGCTCGTCGAGACGAACGAAACCGCCGCCGACGCGCTCACGTTGCTGAAACTCGCGGCGCGCACGCCCGAGGCGTTCGACATCGCGATCTACGACGAGATGCCCGATCTCGATGCGCTGGCGTTCACGAAGAGAGTGCGCGCCGATCCGGCCTTGGCGTCGCTCCGGCTCGTGGATCTCGTATCGCGAACGGTCACCGAGAGCGAGCGGCGCGACGCCGGAGTGAATGCGATCGTGGCGAAGCCTCCCGGGCCGGGGGAGTTGTTCGACGCGCTCACGATCGCGCTGGCGCCCGAGGCGTTGACGCTCGCACGATCGGCCATGACGCAGCCGGTTCGTCCTTTCACCGCGATCCCTGTGGTGACCGCCGAGATGCGGCAGCGAGTTCGGGTGCTGCTGGCCGAGGACAACTTCCTCAACCGCAAGTTGACGCTGAGTCAGCTCGAGAAGCTCGGATACCGTGTCGACTCCGTCGCGAACGGCAAGGAGGCGGTCGAGGCGGTGGCGCACGAACGCTACGACGTGATCCTGATGGATTGTCAGATGCCGATCGTCGACGGTTACGAGGCGACGCTGGAGATCCGGAAGATCGAGCGGAACGGCGCGCCGAAACACCGGATCATCGCCATGACCGCGAACGCGCTCGAAGGCGACCGCGAGAAGTGCCTCGCCGCAGGGATGGACGACTACCTGTGGAAGCCGACGAAAGCGGAAGACCTCGAATCAGCGCTCGCGCGCTATTTCGCGGCGTAGCGCATCCGCCAGGCGCTCGTACTCCCCCCGCTCGTTGTAGAGCTGCGCAGAGACGCGAAGGACGCGCTTCGGCGCCTGCGGCCAGAGCATCACCGGCACCTCGATCTTGTAGTCGTTGAACAGCACGTCCTGGATCGGATCATTGCCGAAGAGCGAATGCGTCGCGTAGGGACTGTCGGGAATCGGGACGGCGGCCAGCGATCCGATCATCTCGTCCGGCGCCGGCTTCTCGATCTGCAGCGCCTCGACGAGGATGTCGCGCGCCTGCAGGGCGAGCGCGCGGTTCCGGCGACGGATCTCCGGCCAGCCGCCGTCGACGAGGGAGGCCATGACGCGCAACGACTCGGGAGCGGAGAGAATGGCGGTCGGATCGTTCGTGCCGGTCCAGTCGAATTCGATCAGATAGCGCGAGCGGTCATGGCGATCCGACGACGCCCCGTGACTGATCGACGTCGGCCGTATGCTCGCGCGCCGGTTCTCGCGGACGTAAAGGAACGCAGCCCCCTTCGGCGCGCAGACCCACTTGTGCAGATTGCCCGTGTAGTACGCGGCGTTGATCGCGAGAAGGTCGAGCGGCAGCATTCCGGGGGCGTGCGCGCCGTCGATCAGCGTGTCGACGCCGCGCGCGTTCAGCTCCGCGACGACGCGCTCGACGGGGAAGACGAGACCGGTCTGGCTCGTGACATGGTCGATGAGGAGGAGCCGCGTGCGGTTCGTGACCCTCTCCAGAACGCGCTCGACCACGACGTCGGGCGACGCGATGGGAAACGGGATGTCGACGACGACGACCTTCGAGCCGGCGAGACCGGCGGCGAAGTCGAGCGTGTTCCGCGACGCGGTGTATTCGTGATTCGTGACGAGCAGCTCGTCGTGCTGGTCGAGGTCGAGCGAGCGGAGGACGGCGTTGATCCCCGCCGTCGCATTGTTCACGAGCGCGATCCCCTTCGGGTCCGCGTTCAGGAAAGCGGCGAGCTCCTGGCGCACTTCCTCGAGCAGGTCGTCGATCTGCCGCGCCAGGAAGAGGACCGGCTCGCGCTCCATCCGTTCGCGCCACTCGCTCTGCTTCGCCAGCACGAGCTTGGGCGTCGCGCCGAACGAGCCGTGGTTGAGAAACGCGATCGACGGGTCGAGGAGCCAGTTTTCTTTCATACGATGCGGGAGATCCCTTCTTCGAGCGTCGCCGGAGGCGTGAGCAGCGAGACGACGAAGTAGCCGTCGCGCGCGAAGTCGAAAAAATATCCCGGATGGACGATCACGTCGTGCTCCTCGAGGGCGCGAAGTGCGAACTCTTCGTCACTTTCGAGTTGCGGAACGCGAACGACCGCCGACCAGCCGCCTTCGACCGGCAGG
>DASYSN010000056.1:0-4709 GCA_036003305.1 Thermoanaerobaculia bacterium | reverse complement strand
GTATCCTCGGCGCAGGAGGTTCCTCATGCAATTGGCGAAAGACTCGTGCTCATGCGGACATCCGCTCGAGCACCACGACGGCGGACGCGGCGCGCCGTGCAACTACTGCGCATGCTCCGCGGGCGAGCCGCCCACCGCGTTCGAAGTCGGCGTCATTCACTCGCTGCACGAGATGACGATGGTCCTCGTGCGGCTCGTGAAAGAGGTGCAGGGGAAGACCGGCGGCGGTGCTTAGTGGCTTAGTGCTTGGGGACCTCTGAACAACTCCGTCATCCTGAGCCGGCGTAGCGCGGCGAAGGATCTCCAGATACGCCGCTCGAGCCTACGAATCGTCGCGCGCCGCCAAGATTTCTTACAGAAGTGGGTGGATCGCTACGCATAGGCTGCGGGCGTCAGAGAGCTGTCATCCCGCGAGCTTTCAGGCCGCCGTAGGCGGCGACAGATCCTCAGCCCCCGCCTTCAGGCGGGGGTTGTTCGCGCATAGGACGTGAGCCCGCGTAGCGGGCGGCACCTGTCGCCCGCTACGCGGGCTCGCACCTTTGTAACGGCCGTTCCCCCGCCTGACGGCGGGGGCTACGGATCTGGCGCCGCCTACGGCGGCTGCGCCAGACAAGCACTAAGCACCAAGCTCTATTGTGGTTTCTGGAAGATCTTCGGATCGACGGTCGGATTCACCTCGACCGTCTTGATCGTCGCCGAGCCCTGCTTCTCGCCGTTCATCGTCAGTGTGAACGATCCCGGGAGATTGAGGCCGTTGAACGTTTTCCAGTCGCCGAAGTCGGCGACGACCTCGCCGCGCGGGGTGGTGCGAACCGACCGGAGAATGCGGCCGGTCGCCGGATCGACGTACCACTTCGCCGTCGCTCCGTCGCGCGTGACCGTGACGATCGTGGCGTTCACGTCGCCGACCTTCTCGCTGCCGGTGGCCGCGAACGTGTACTTGTCCGGCGACTTGAGAACCATCAGCAGGTCGAACCGTCCGTCCGCGCGTGCCGACGACGGCAGATCCTGTATTCCCATCGGCGTGTTCGCAAAGGCGACGGACGGCGTCATGACCGTCGTCATTTCGCCCATCGGCGTCTTGACGACCTGGTGAACCGATTCCGGGTACTGGACGGTCTGCTCCATCTCGACGTCGATGTCGCCGCCGGGAGTCTTCGCGGTCCGCGCGCTGACGATCTTCGTCGCCTGCACCTTGTCGAGCAGCGCCTTGCCGCCGACGAAGTCCTGCACCTTCTTCACCACCGCGGAGGCGTCCGCGTTCGTTGCGGCCGGAGCGGCGGCCGGTGATGCCATCGCCGCGGCCGGCTTCGCCGAGCCCTCGGGAATCGTGATGTCGATCGGCGTCACCTTGCCGACCGTCGCCAGCGGTTTGTCGAAGTCCTTCTCATTGCCGACGACGAGCACCGCGAGCTGATCGGGATGGACGTACTTCTTCGCGACGCGCTCGACGTCCGCGGCCGTCACCGCCTCGATTCCGTGCTGGTACTTCTGCCAGTAGTCGGCCGGGTAGCCGTAGAACTCGAGCAGCACCCGCTGACTGAGGACCTTCGCCTTCGAGTCCATCGTGAAGACGAAGGCGTTGAGGATCGTGTCTTTCGCGTGCTGCAGCTCGTCGGCCGTGAACGGCGTCGTCTGCAGGTCGTTGATCTCCTTCTTGACCAACTCGATCGATTGAACGGTCGTCGGACTCTTCGTCGACATCTGCACGGTGAAGAGCATCGGACGATCCCAGCCAGCGCCGATGCCGCCGCCCACGCCGTACGCGAGGCCCGCCTCCGAGCGGATGTGCGACATGAGGCGTCCCGAGAAGCCGCCGCTGAGGATCTCGTTCATCACCGTCGCCGCGTAGTAGTCGGGGTCTTTGCGCAGCAGCGTGGCCGGCTCGGTGGCGGCGATGTTCGACTGCGTCACGTCGTCTTTCGCGACGTAGTAGACGCCCGGCTTCGCCGGTGTGCCGGACGGCGGGACCGCCGCCGGCGCGCCGTTGCCGCGCTTCCACGACTCGAACGCGGCGCGGAGCTTCTTCTCCATCGCGGCCGAGTCGAAGTCGCCGACGATGCCGAGGATGATGTTGTTCGGTGCGACGAAGCGGTCATGGAACGCGAGGAGGTCGTCGCGCGTGATCGCGGCGATCGTCGAATACTCGGGCACGCGCGCGTACGGCGAATCGCTGCCGTAGCCGAGCTTGCGCGCTTCGCGGCCGAGGATCTGTCCCGGGTCGTCGTTGCGTCGCGAGATGCCGGTGCGCGCCTGCGTCTTCGCGAGGTCGATCTTCTCCTGGCGGAACGCCGGCTTCTGCATCAGCTCCACGAAGATCGGGAAGACCGTGTCGAAGTCGCCCTTCAGCACATCGAACGAGATGCGCGTCGAGTCTTCGCCGCCCGCCGTCTCGATGCGCGCCGCACGCGACTCGAGCAACTCGTCGAGCTGGTCGCCCGTCTTCGCCTCGGTGCCGCCCGTGCGCCAGGCCTGGCCGTAAATGTTTGCGAGGCCGGTCTTGGCGGCCGGGACATCGCGCTCGCCGCCGCGGATGGCGGCCGAGCCGCGGATGAGCGGCAGCTCGTGGTCTTCCTGCAGGAAGATGATCATCCCGTTGCCGAGGGCGATCCGCTTCGGCTGGACGACCGTGAACGAGCGGAGCGGCGGAGTCTTGATCTCCGTGTACTTCGTGACCTGTGTGAATGCGGGGGAGGCGAGCGCCAGAAGAAGCGTCGCCGCGGCTATCGCGTGTCTCTTCAGCGGATTCATTTCGACTCTCCCTTCGGCGCGGTCACTGAGGCGCTTTTCGCCGGCGAGTTGTCGACGTACGCGATCGTGCGGTTATTGATGTTGAACGTGGCGTTGGCGACGCGCCGGATGTCGGCCGCCGTCACCTTGTCGATCTTGTCGACCGAGCGGAACAGCTCGCGCCAGTCGCCGTAGAGCGTCTGCGTCTGCGCCAGCTCCAGCGCGAGACCGGAGTTGCTGTCGAGGCGGCGGAGGAGTCCCGCCTTGACGCGGGTCTTCACCGACGCCAGCTCTTCCGGCGACACATCCTCATTCTTCAGCCGGTCGAGCTCCTGCGCGATCGCGGCGGTGACGTCGGCCGGCGTGTGGCCGGGCGTCGTGATCGCGAGGAAGGTGAAGAGGCTCGGGTACTTCGAGCCGGGGAAGCCGTTGAAGCCCTGCGCCTGCGCGGCAATCTTCTTGTCGCGCACGAGCGAGCGATAGAGACGCGAGGTGCGGCCGGACGACAACAGCATCTCGATCACGTCGTACACCGGATCGTCCGGATCGGTCGCCGACGGGCGGTGGTATCCCTCGAGATAGATCGGCTGCGACTTCTCGTGCAGCACGACCATCCGCTCCGCCCTCTGCTCCGGCTCGACCGTGCGCAGCGGCTCGGGCGCCGGCGCCTTCGGCAGCCGGCCGAAGTATTTCTCGAGCAGCGGCATCACCTCGGCTGTCTTCACGTCGCCGACGACAGCGATCACCATGTTCGACGGCACGTAGTACTTGTGGAAGAAGTTGATTGCGTCCGTGGCGCTGAAGCTCTTGAGGTCCGACGGCCAGCCGACGGTCGGGAAACCGTACGGATGCGCGGTGTAGGCGGCGGCGAGGAACTGTTCGATCACACGGCCGAACGGACTGCTCTCCGTCCGCATCCGGCGTTCCTCGAACACGACGTCGCGCTCTTTGTAGAACTCGCGGAAGACGGGGTGGAGGAAGCGCTCCGACTCGAGGTACGCCCACAGCTCGACGCGGTTCGACGGCAACGAGTAGAAGTAGACCGTCTCGTCGGATTCGGTGAACGCGTTCACGCCGACGGCGCCGGCGCGGTCGACGATGCGCGAGAACTCCTCGGGCACGACGTACTTGTTCGCCGCGGCGATGGAGTCTTTCCAAGCCTGCTCCAACTGCGCGATCTTCGCCTGATCGGCGCCGGTCTCCTTGCGCCGCTCGGCGTCGTAGGCGGCATAGGCCTCCTCGACCTTCTGCAGCGCGACTTTCTCTTCGGGGTAGTTCGTGCTTCCGACGTTCTCGGATCCCTTGAACGCCATGTGCTCGAACATGTGCGCGAGGCCGGTGATCCCCGGCACCTCGCGCGCCGAGCCGACGTTGACGACGGTGGCGTACGAGAATACGGGCGCCTCGGGGCGCTCCATTACGATCAACGTCAGGCCGTTGTCGAGCTTCTTCAGCGTGGTCCGCTTCTCGAACGAAGCGAGGTCCTGCGCGAAGAGCGACGACGCGGCCAGCAGCAGGCAGACGGCCAGCGCAGGCGTGCTGCGGCGGATGTGTCGCATGAATCCTCCTGGATTTTGGTTGTAGAAAGACTGCGGGCTACGCAAGCTTATACGATGAGTTTCTATCGAGGTTACCGGCGGCCGGGACCGTTGCCGCCGGGCGGAGTCGAGTCGGAAGCGGGCGAGACGCTCGACTTCATCTGCGGCGAGTTCCGCATCTTCCAGTACGAAAAGGGACACCGCTACTCGACCGACGATGTGCTGACCGCCTGGTACGGCACGCAGTGGGCGCCGCGCGTCGAGCGCGCGTGTGACCTCGGCTCCGGAATCGGCTCGGTCGCGACCATCGCGGCGTGGCGCCTGCCGGGCGCGCGCTTCGTGACCGTCGAGGCGCAGGAGATGTCGATCCGCCTCGCACGGAAGAGCGTCGCGTACAACGGGTTGCAGGATCGCTTCACGCTCGTGCACTCCGACCTGCGC
>DASYSN010000055.1:0-6308 GCA_036003305.1 Thermoanaerobaculia bacterium | reverse complement strand
AGGAGGGCGCAGAGCGCGACCGTCACGTCAAAGACGAGCGGATGCGACCAGCCGATGATCCAGATCGCGAGGGGGGACGCGATCAGAGCGGTGAGCTCGCGGGTGTATTTCATCTACTCCTGCGACTTGCCGTCCGCTTCCACCCACATCTGCGTGTCCGCCGGATCGACGCCGCCGTAGCGGCGCTCGCGCGACTGAAAGTCGATGATCGCCTCGTAGAGGTGCCGCTTCCGGAAGTCGGGCCAGAGCACCTTGGTGACGTGAATCTCGGCGTACGCGATCTGCCACAGCAGGAAGTTCGAGACGCGCAGCTCGCCGCTGGTCCGGATGAGGAGATCGGGATCGGTGATGTTGGCGGTGTAGAGATGCGCGGCGAAGAAGTCTTCGTCGATGATGGCGTCGTCCATTTCGCGCTCTCGCAGCCCCTGCAGGATGCGGTTGACGGTGTCGACGATCTCCGCGCGTCCGCCGTAGTTGAGCGCGATCTGGAACAGGAGGCCGGTATTCTTCGCCGTCTGCTCCTCGGCGTATCGCAGCTCGCGCTGCACGCTCGGATCGAGGCCGTCGATGCGGCCGATCGGCGTGAAGCGGATGTTGTTCTCCATCAGCGTCGCCAGCTCCTTCCGGAGGTACTCCTTGAGGAGCATCATCAGCGTGGCGACCTCGTAGCGGGGGCGCTTCCAGTTCTCGACGCTGAAGGCGTAGAGCGTGGTGACGCCGAGCTCGAGTCTCGCCGAGGTCTCGACGATCTCGCGGACGGACGCGATGCCGGCGCGGTGGCCCTCGACGCGAGGGAGATTGCGCGACTTCGCCCACCGGCCGTTGCCGTCCATGATCACGGCGATGTGGCGGGGGAGTCGCTTGAGATCGATGCGCTCGAGAAGAGTCTCCTCGATCGACCCGGGTTCGGCGAGCTTGGAGAGGTCGATCATCGTCGCGCAGGTGGATGTTAGTACCGAATCTGTTCCAGGACCAACCCTTTGGCCGGCGCCGTCCAGCGCGCCTCCTCGAAGGCTTCACGGCCAGTCTTGCCGCGCCCAATCTCGATGAGCGACCCTGCGATCCTCCGCACCATGAAGCGCAAAAAACCGTCGGCGGTGACCCGAATCTCGATGAGAGACTCCGCGCTCTGCGCTCTGCCCACTGCGCACTGGTAAATCGTTCGCGTTGTCGACGACACCTCGGGAGCCAGCACCGTGAACGCCTTGAAGTCGTGCGTTCCGACCAGCGCCTGCGCCGCTTCGTGCATAAGCGTGGGGTCGAGCGGTTGCGCCACATGCGCGCTCGTCTGCCACTCGAACACGTTCATCACTTCCGCGTTCCAGATGCGATAAACGTACGTCTTCGTCTTCGCGCGGAAGCGGCAGTGGAAGTCATCCGCGATCTCCTCGACGGCCGAGATGCGGATGTCGTGCGGAAGGAGGTCGTTCATCCCACGCACGAGGCCGCGCAGCGGGATCGCGAACGGCGCGTCGTAGTGCGCGCGCTGGGCGATCGCGTGCACGCCGGAGTCCGTGCGGCCCGCCCCTTCGACCCGGATCTCGGTACCGTACATTCTCGCCAGCACCTCCTCGATCACGCTCTGGATGGCCAGCGCATTTGCCTGCGCCTGCCATCCCGCGTAGCGCGTGCCGAGGTACTGGACGGTGAGGAGAAGCCTTATCTCAAATCCTTCACGAGTACCGGGATGTTGGAGAAGCCGGTCTCATTCGATACCTGGTCCATGACGCCGATGGAGATCTTGCCGGGGCCGGGCTCCATGACGAGATCCATCGAGTACGTGTAGAACTTGCCGTGGATCTTCTCGCGGTCGGTGATGGGGACCCGGATCTGCTGGGTCTTGCGCGCAACGTCCGACATGTCGCCGTCCTTGTTCGAGACGACGACGAAGAGGTCGAAGCCGCCGGCGAGCTCGTCGCCCTGCGGGAGGAGCGTCAGCGAGTCCATCGGGATCTGCACCTCGACCGGAACCTGGAACGTGTCCTCGTCGGCCGGACGCGGCTGACCCGCCTTCGACTGGATCTTGAGATCGTTCGCGTGCGACTGGTAGAGCAGGTTGGCGACGACGCGGTCGTTCATCTCGGCGAACGTCGACTTCTCGACGAACGTCTGGCGCGAGCGGACGGTGTAGTGATTCGTGTTGTTCTTCAGCCGCACCTGCAGGTTCCGCTGCGAGTCGACGCGTTCGGTGCCGGCGCGGTAGCCGAGGGAGTAGTACGAGTCGAGGTCGCGCTCGATGTGGTCGAAGGCGCGGCCGAAGTCGTTGGTCTGCAGCGACGCGAGGCCGCCGGTCATCTCGGCCATCATCTGCATCGAGTCGGTCGAGTTCTGGAGCGCCGCCTGCGCGACGGTGAACGAGATCGGATGCGAGCTCTCGGCGCTGACGGTGCTGCTGGCGTCGAGCCCCGCCGCGTGGATGGTGTACATCGTGATGCCGTTCGCGTTGGCGGAGCGGGCGATGTCGGCGATCTGCTCGTGGGAGTCGTAAGACATCCCCTCGAGCAGCGTGCCGCCGGTCTGCCAGCCTTTGTCTTTCGCGGTGTCATCGAGGAACGCGAACATCTCGCGCCCCGGCTGCATCGGGAAGCCTTCACTCGTCAGGACGAGGACCTTCTTGCCTTCGACGCCGGCCAGCGTCGTCATGAGGGCGTTGATCGACTCGACGCTCTGGCGGAGGTCGTGCTGGATTTCTTCCGAGTACGAGCGGGCGTAGCTGAGCGCCTCGCCGTAGCTGTTGGCGTCGCGGATCTGGTCCTCGGTCTGGGTGCGGTCGCTCTTCGCGTTCACGCCGAGAGCGGACTCGCCGAGGATGACGTCGAGGGTCTGCTGGAGCGTGATCTTGTCGCGCGTGAACGGCACGCGGACCTTCATGCTGCGGTTGTAGGTGGCGATCATCGCCTCGTCGCCCGGCCGCATCGCCTCGTCGATGAACTTCTTCATCTCTTTGAAGACGCGGTTGCGGTTGAACGGATTGAGCGAGAGGTTGTCGATGTAGAAGATGATCCGGCGCTTCTGGTTGTCCGGAATGTCCTCGGCACGGACGGCAGGCTGCGGCGCGGACGTCTCGCCCGGCTTCACCTCGCCGGCGGCCGACTTGACCGGTGACGTGACCTCGTAGAAGTTCGAGATCGGCTTGGACCGGCCGTTTTCGAGGATCTCGAAGTCGTCCTTCGTCAGCCCCTTGACCGCGTTCCCCTTCCGGTCGGTCACCGTGACGTCGACGTTGATGACGCGGATCTCCAGTTTTTCGGTCAGGGCAGCCTGGGGAGCGGGCGGCGGCGCGGGTTGCTGCTGCGCGACGGCGGTCGTTGCGATCGCCAGGGCCGCCAGGAAGGTCGTGATCAACGTTTTCCGCAAGGAAATCCTCCGGTGATGTCGTGCGAGAATGCAGGACCGCGCAGGGAAACCGCCCCGCGCCGTGAACGATTCCGAGGCGATGCGATCCATAACACCAACGCAACCGGGCAAATCCGAGCCTCTGCCGTTTACCAAAATGGCAGGCGCCGGGAACGATTTCGTGATCATCGATCACCGGGTGTCGCGCGTTACCGATCCGAGTGAATTCGCGCGGAGGGTCTGCACGCGCCGGCTCTCGGTCGGCGCGGACGGCCTCATCCTCATCGAGACGAGCCCCCGCGCCACGTTCCGCATGCGCTATTTCAACGCGGACGGCTCCCTCGGCGAGCTGTGCGCCAACGGCACCCGTTGCGCGGCGCGGTTCGCGTTCGTGAACGTGATCGCACCGCGGCGGATGACGATCGAGACAGACGCGGGGATCGTCGGCGCCGAGATCGGCGACCGCGGCGAGGTGACGCTGTCGCTGCCGGCGCCGCAAGCCTTCCGGCCGGAGATGCCGCTGACGATCGGCGGGAAGACGATTCACGGCAGCTTCATCACGGTCGGGGTGCCGCATTACGTGACCTTCCTCCGCGACGAGCTCTGGTCGCACGACATCGAGCCGCTCGGCCGCGCGATCCGCAGTCACCACGATCTGCAGCCTGCCGGCGCCAACGCGAATTTCGTGGTCGTCCGCGATCCGCACTCGATCGAGGTGCGGACGTATGAACGCGGCGTCGAAGGGGAGACGCTCGCCTGCGGCTCCGGCGTGGTTGCCTCGGTATCGACGAGCGCGCTCTTCGGACGGGTGAAGTCGCCGGTGTCGGTGCTGACGCGGAGCGGGATCACGCTGGAGGTGTCGTTCGATCTCGAAAACGGTGCGGTGGACAATGTGCACCTGAAGGGCGACGCCCGTATCGTTTACCGCTCGGCGCTGACGCCGGAGACGATCGACGGCTTCGACGCCGAATTCGCGCGCGACCCCCTGCATCACTCAACGCCACACGCTGCGGTAACGTAGCAACGCGTGTTGTTGCCGTTCACGACGCCTGTAGATCACGCGCTGCCGTTCATTGCGGTGGTGGTGATCGCGATCGCGGTGCTGTGTGGCCGCCGTGCGGCGGCGGTTCTCTTCGCCATTCCGCTGCTCGTCGCGTGCGCGATCTGTTTTCCCGATCCGCACGCGCGGCTCCTCGGGTACGGGATCGTCGTCGCGGCCGCGTTCTGCGGCGCGTTCTGGGCGATCGAGGAGTGGACGTTCGTCCGCTGCGCCGGGCTGACGCTTGCGGGCATCGCGCTGTTGCGGTGGATCGCGCGCGAGCGGGTTGAGGTGTGGCGCGAGATCGTAATCGTGCTCGGCGCGTTCGTGATCGTTTCGGTGATGAGGAAGGGGCCGCTGGCGGTGACGGTGGCTTTGGCTGCTGCGTTTCTGACGCCGGGGATTCCGACGCGTACTTTGCTGATTCCGTTCGCGGTAGCCGCGGTCGTCGCAACTGGCACGCCCCTCATCCGCAACAAGACCCCACACTTCGTTTCCGCCCCCGCGTTCGTCACGGCCGTGATGCTGATTCTGTTTCCGTGGAGCGGGGTGGCGGCGCGGGGGATCGCGTATTTCTTTCGCGCGGCGCCGGCGCAGCGGATCGCGCCGTTGAACTTCGCGCTGAAGCCGGGGGAATCGATCGACGTGGATGTGCCGGGCGATGCGAAGTCAGTCGCGATCTCCGCGGCGAACGCGGTTCGGCTGAAGGGCGACAGCGTCGCCGGGACGCTCGACGGCCGCAAGCTCACGATGCGCGACCTCGCGGACTGGGGCTACATGCGGCGCGAGCAGTGGTGGCGGTCGCGCAACCGGTTGCCGCGCGTTCCCGCCGGGATCATTCGCGGTTACGGCTACGACGCGTGGGTCGACGGCGCGGGCCGCATTCCGCTGCCGCCGCACGCGACGCGCATCCGCATCGCCGCCGATCCGCACCTGCCGGCCGACGCACGGCTGCAGGTCGAGGCGTTCGAGCGATGACGATCGCGTTGGCACTGCTCGTCTTCCGCGGCAAGTCGCTGGCGCGGTATCTCGCGTTCGAGGTCGCGGCGTACGCGATCGGGTGGATTCTCTGGAGTTTGCTGAAACCGGAAGACACCTACTTCGCGATCGTCGTCTTCGCGGTACTGGAGCTCGCCGCCTTCTCGGTGGCGCTCGCGAACGCGGACGAGGTCCGCTGGTCCGCGACGCGCGCGATGGCGATCGCTGCGATCGTCTACGCGTTCGTCATCGCGGCGCAGATGCGCCAGGTGCCGGATGGCGACGAGCCGTTCTACCTGCTCATCACCGAATCGCTCGTGAAGGACCACGATCGCGATCTGTCGAATCAGTACCGCGACCTGGCGCACTCCGCGACCGGGCGTACCGACCTCGTGCCGCAGATCGGCGACCCGCGCGGGCCGCACGGCGAGCAGTATTCGCGGCTCGAGCCGTTCCTCCCGCTCGTGATGATGCCCGGGTACAAGCTGGCGGGCCTTCCCGGCGCTCTCGCCACGATCGCGCTCCTCGGCGTGCTGCTCGTGCGACAGACGATCCGGCTGCTCGAAGACGAAGGGATCGACGACGGGACGATCCGCGCGCTGTTTCCCTTCCTCGCCTTCGGTCCGCCGATCGTCTTCTACGCCGCCCGCATCTGGCCCGAGGTGCCGGGAGCGCTCGCGTTCGTGGAGGCGGTGCGCGGCGTCCGGCAACGGCGGATCAAGCGCGCCATTCCGGCGATGCTGTTTCTCGGATTGCTGAAGGTACGGTTCGTCCTGATTGACTTGCTGTTGGTGGCTCAGTGGGGCGTTCGGCATTCGGCATCCGGCATCCGGCATCCGGCATCCGGTCGTCGCGCTTCGGATGCCGGATGCCGGATGCCGATCGTTCTCGTCATCGCCATTCCGTTAGTTCTCCTCGCTGTCTTCACCGGCTCGGCTCTCAACGGCCACTCTCT
>DASYSN010000054.1:0-7703 GCA_036003305.1 Thermoanaerobaculia bacterium | reverse complement strand
CTCAATCGGTCGCCCGCGTCCCCCTGCGCAGCGTCTCGCACATCGCCGCGGTGAAGTCGGAGGTGTTGCCGCTGCCGCCGATGTCGTGCGTGCGGTGCTCCGGTCCGCTGCCGAGAACGACGGTGATGGCGTCGTGTACGCGCTTCGCCGGCCCGGGCTCGCCGATGTGGTAGAGCATCAGCACCGCCGACTGCAGCAGCGCCAGCGGGTTCGCCTTGTTCTGTCCCGCGATGTCGGGCGCGCTGCCGTGCACCGCCTCGAACACCGCGCCGCTCTCGCCGATGTTCGCGCCGGCGACGACACCGAGGCCGCCGACGAGACCCGCGGTGAGGTCGGAGACGATGTCGCCGTACAGGTTCTCCAGCAGCAGGACGTCGAATTGATTGGGATTCACGACGAGCTGCATGCAGAGGTTGTCGATGATCCTGTCGTCCGCCTCGATGTTCGGGTAGTCCTTCGACACGTCGCGGAAGCACTGCAGGAAAAGACCGTCCGACATCTTCATGATGTTGGCCTTGTGGACGGCGGTGACGCGCTTTCGTCCGTGCGTCCGCGCGTATTCGAACGCGAACTCCGCGATGCGCGTCGAAGCGCGTTTCGTGATGATCTTCAGCGACTCGACCACGCCCGGGACGACCTCGTGTTCCAGCCCGCTGTAGAGGTCCTCGGTGTTCTCGCGTACGACGATCAGGTCGATGTCGTCGTAACGCGTCTTGATGTTCGGCATCGAGCGCACCGGACGGAGGTTCGCGTAGAGATCGAGCGTCTTGCGCAGCCGGACGTTGATCGACGAGAAGCCGGTGCCGATCGGAGTCGTCACCGGTCCCTTGAGCGCCACTTTGTTGCGGAGGATCGAGTCGAGCACTTCCTGCGGCAGCGGGTCGCCGAATCGCGAGATCGCCTCGGAGCCGACGAAGTACTTCTCCCACTCGACGTCGACTCCGGCACATTCGAGGATGGCCACCACGCTCGCGGTGACCTCCGGGCCGATGCCGTCACCCGGCAGCAGCGTGATTTTGTGTTTCGCCATGAAACATCCTTTCGGCGCGTTCGCGCGCAGCGGCGGCGTCGAACGTCATCGGCAGCAGTGACGCGAGCAGGCCGTAGTCCGGCAGCTCGTGCAGGCAGCGCTGCACGCTTTCGAGTGTGGCGGGTATGAATTCGAGGTAGTGCATCCGTCCGCGCGTGATCGGCTGCTTGGCGAACGTTCCAAGGATCTTGATCGACCGCTGCAGTAGCGTCTCGAAGTAGCGCCGCCGGATCGAGCGACGCTCGCCGTGCGGCAGCGGGCTCTTTCCGGGAAAGCCGACCGCGCGCCATTCGGCGTAGTAGTCGATGAGCTCCAGCTCCATCTCTTCGCCGATGGTCCGCGCGACGCCGCGGTCGCGCAGCAGCGACGCGAGGTCGTACGTGTCGGGACCCATCCGCAGGTCCTGGTAGTCGAGCAGGTAGAGGTTCTCATTGAAGAGGTGGATGTTCTGTCCGTGATAGTCGCGATGGCAGAGGACGTACGGGTGCAGCGAGACGTTCGTGGCGAGCTTCTGCAGCAGCGGCGTCAGCTCCATCGATTTCTCGCGGCCGACCCCCATCAGCTTCTCGACGTAGAACTCGCGCGACATCTCGAGCTCGCGGCCGAAGAACTCGGCGTCGAACGGAGCGTTCACGCCGACGTCGCCCGACTGCTGGAAGTAGGCGAGGAGCGTGATCGCCTTCCGGTACCACCGTACGCCCTCCTCGCGGCTCTCGTTCAGGAGGTCGTAAAGCGTGTGATCGCCGACGTCCTGCTGCAGCGATGCGAAGTCGTTGTACTCGATGACGCGCGGCACGTACGCGTTCTTCGCGACCGAGCGGTACGCGCGCATCACCCGCTGCAGGTCGGTGCGGACCTCAGGCGGGTAATAGGCCAGGACGAAGGTCTCGCCGGCATAGCGGCGGATGCGGTAGTAGACGCGGACCGAGGCGTCGCCGGTGAGCGGCAACGCCGTCCAGTTCGTTCCGAGCCAATCGCGCAGCGCTTCGGCTGCTTCGTCCGGCAGTGGAGCCGCGGTGCTCATCGCTCCACCGCTCGTTCACATTACTTGCCGGTCGCTCCGCCCTCGCCCGGTTTCGCGTCGCGGATCACGACTTTTTCGATGGTGGTCGGGTTGTTCGGCCGGTCGTTCGCGCCGCGCGGCGCGTTGACGATCTTGTCGGCGACGTCCATCCCCTTCGTCACTTCGCCGAACGCGGTGTACTGGCGGTCGAGGAAGCCGGCGTCGGCGACGCAGATGAAGAACTGCGACGAGGCGCTGTTCGGGTCCTGCGCGCGCGCCATCGAGACGATGCCGCGTGCGTGGTGAACGTCGTTGAATTCGGCCTGGACGTACTTGCCCGAGCCGCCGGTGCCCCAGGTCGAGGGATCGCCGGAAATCGTGTTCGGATCGCCGCCCTGGATCATGAAGCCGGGGATGACACGGTGAAACTTCGAGCCGTTGTAGAAGCCCTTCTCCGCGAGATCGATGAAGTTCTTCACGTGGTTCGGCGCCTTGTCGGGAAAGAAGCGAATGTCGATCTCGCCGGAGGTGGTGTGCAGTTCGGCGATCTTGTTCTCGTAGTTGCTCATCGGTTTCTCCTCGTCTCCCGCCTTCGGCACGGTGGCGGTTGCCGGTGCCTCGCCGGTGGTCGGCGCAGCGGTGGTGTTCGTCGTCGTTGATGCGGTGGTGCTTGCAGTAGCGGCGGTGTCGCTGGCAGTGTTGGTGTTGTTCGTGGGCGCGCAGGCGACAACAGCGAGTGCGAGCGCCGCGCAAATGAGATTCTTCACGCGTCCTCCTTCTGGCGCGCGAATGCTATGCGATGTGCCGAAGGGCGGCAATCAGGGGTGTATGGCGGGACTGCTGACGCCGACACCGCCGTTCGTCACCGTCCGGATGGTGATGTCGCCATCCTCGGCGTACAGCGACACGCGGTCGCCGCCGCCGTTCACCTTGCCGGTCGCGCGGATGCGGGTCTTCTTGCCGATCTGCTCGCGGTGGATGGTCAGGCCCGGAAAGTCGGTGCGGATCGAGTTCGCGTCGGGGTCGCTCGTCAGGAGCGTCGCGTCGATGTCGGCCGCGATCTGCGCGTTCACGTACAACGTGACGTTTCCTTCGGACGACTTCGCGTCGACCGCCGCACTGCGGATGATCGGATCGAGGACGATCGTGACGTCGCCCGACCGCGTCTCGGCGCTGATCGGACCGGTCGCCTGGCGAACCACGATGTCGCCGCCCGCCGAATGAAGGTTCGTCGGTCCGGCCGCGTAGAGCATGCGGATCATGCCGCCGCCGGTCGAGACGACCGCACCCTGATGCGCCGCGTTGATCAGCACGTCGCCCGCGGTCGTGCGTGCGGTCAACGGACCGCGCACTTCGCCGAGGGTCACCGGGCCGCCGAGCGAGACGATGTCGCATTGCGACTGCACGGAGCCGAGGTGCACTTCGCCGGCGCGCGTCTCGACGCGAGCCGCGCCGCGCACCTGTCCGACGGAGATGTTGCCGAGCGGTGTCGAGAAGATCAGGTCGCCGTCGAAAGAGGCCACCTGCAGCGTCTTCGCGATGACGCCGCGTGGCAGATCCTCGCCACCACCGCCATTCGACGCCGCCACCATTGCCGCGCGCATCGACTGCGCATCCTCGGCGCGGGTTCCCCGGCGCAACACGTAGACATTGCCCATGAGCGACGTCGTGTTCACCTGCGGGCCGTGCTCGCCGTTGACGGCGCCATGAAACATCGCCCCGGCGAAGCGGCCCGTGCTCGGAATTGTGGCGAAGAAGTCGCCGCGGAGCGTCTGGCCGGCCCACTTGAACGACGAGTCGGCGGGCACGTCGAGCTCGACGTTGCCGTTGACCGTCGAGATCCGGATCTCGTTGGTCGGCTTGAAGATCGTTTCGTAGACCACGCTACCGTTCGCGCTGTCGGCTGCGACGGCGCCGGTCACGTTGTCGAGATCGATGACGCCGTTCACGTTCTTGATCCAGACGGCGCCGGAGATGTTCGCGACATGAATCCGCTGCCCCGTGTGCGCTTCGATGTGCAGGCGGATCGTCTTCGGGACGTGGATCGTGTAGTCGACTCCCGAGGCCCAGCGGCGATCGTGCATGAGCGGCAATCCCGTCTTGACGACGCGGGTCTTGTTGTCGCCGTCGAAGAGAAGGGCGGTCAGCTCCCGGCCTTCCTTGATGGCGACGTCGTCGACACCGGTCACGGACTTGCGGACCGTAAACGCGACTTCCCTGAGGCCGTCGACGCCGACGACTTCGATGTCACCGAATGGGTTCACCACGATCAGTTGGCCGTCGCCGTCGATCGGCGCCGACTTCTGGTAGACCTCCGCCGCGGCGAACGTCGCGGCCGAAGCGGCCGTCGCGCCGAGGAGAATCGCGATGATGGATAAAAGCGAACGTTTCATGGATCAGTGGATCTGGCTGAGCGCTTCCGCTGCCTTGACGCGGACGTAGAGGTTCTCGTCGTTCTGTGAAGCCTTCTGGCGCAGCATGTCGACCGCTTCGGGTCCGAGCGTCTGTCCCGACGACGCCATCTTCGCGAGCGCCTCGACCGCCTTGATGCGGACGGCCGGATTCGGGTCGCTGCGGAGCGCCTCGATGAGCGCGTCCCGCGTCGGCTCGGTTCGTGTCGCCTTCGCCGGCAGGGTCTTCAACATGTCGGCGGCGGCGATGCGCATGCCCTGGTGGTCGTCGGTCCGGAGGACCTTCGCCAGCGCCTGGGCGATCTCGGGATCGGTGTCGGCTGAATTCCCGTAGGTGGTGCGGAGGACGTCGATCGTGTGCGAACGCGAGAGCGATGCGCGGTCGGCCGACTGCAGGACGTACGACAGCAGGCGAACCATGCTCTTGTCGTTCGGGCTGCCGTTGACCGTCACGTGCGACGTCAGGTCGAACGAGACGCCGATCTTCCCGTCGCTCGGGTCGGGATCGACGAACTGCACGTTGTCGATGTCGGGACGTCCCTGAATGTCGGGGCTGAGTGCCGTCGCCGGGAGAACGCGCGTCTCGGCGAGCGAATACTGCGGTTGCTGCTGCGGGATGTACTTCACCGGCGTGGCGCCGATGATCTTCGCCTCGCTCGGCTGGATGGTGACGTTGCGGTGGCCGGCAAAGAACGACCCGCCGGCGATGAGCACCACAGCCGCCGCCTGCGCGAGCCACTTGAAAGCGCCGCGACGGTGGAACGGCACGACGTTCGAGGGCGGCGCAACGGGCATCACCTCGGCGAGGAAACGATCGCGCACGCGCGAAGGCACTTCGACGATCGGGAGCTCTTCCATGAGCGCCCACGTCTCTTTCAGCGCCTGCCACTCTTCGCCGCACACGGCGCACGATTCGATGTGCTGATGCGCCAGCTCACGGCCGGCCGCATCGAGAGACTCGGTCAGGAGCATCGGCATCGACTCTCTCATCGCACTGCATTCAGCCATCGGTCACCTCCGCGTGCTTCGCCCAACAGCGCCTTCTTCAACGTCTCCATGGCGCGAAAGACACGCGTCTTCACTGCACCTTCGCTGCATCCCGAGATTTGCGCGATCTCGGCGTACGACAACCCCTGATACCGGGAGAGGAGGATCGCCTCCCGCTGCTCCGGCGTGAGCGCCTTCAGGGCGCGCTGGATGCGCACCTCGTTCTCACGCTGCTCGAGATTGCGGTCGGGCGACTGCTCGAGCGGAGCGGGAAGCGTCACCAGGACGTCGTCGCTCTCTTTGCTCTTGTTGTCGGCCTTTCTCAGGAAGTCGCGGCACCAGTTGGCCGTGATGGAGAAGAGCCACGTCGACAGCTTGGCGTCCCCCTGAAATTGGCTCGCATGTCTGATCATCTTTACAAAGACTTCCTGAGTGGCGTCCTCGGCCGCCTCCGAGTTCTTCAGGAACCGGAGCGCGAAGTTGTAGATACGCCCGCTGTAGCGGTCGTAAATCTCGGACGCCGGGGAGAGGTCGCCCGCCTGAACGATGCGCATCAACTCCTGATCGCTCAGGTGCTTCATCTCCCCTGTTTCTCGACTCTTCGACGGTGGCATGGACGAAAGGTTACGGAGAGGGGAACGCAGGGTTGCCTGTCGTGTATTCACCACGGTCGAGATTGACAATAACCAGGGCGAAAACGTCCAGCAGCAGATAGAAGACCTCGGTATCGCCGAAGTTGAACTCGAAGAAGCCGGCGAACGTCAGGCCGACGGCGGCGGTAATGCCGGCCTCAGCCCATGGCCGGCCGGGAGTCCGCCAGGCGCGAGCGCACTCCCGCAGGAAGAGGATGATGAGAAGCAGGTACGCCGTCAGGGCAAGAATGCCCCGCTCGGCCCAGATCTGGACGATGTTGTTGTGCAAATGCGGCGTCCTGAACCGCGGCGAATCGGGCAGCCGGTAGAGTGGATATAGCGACTTGACGTTCGCGGGGCCGACGCCGAACAGCGGGTAGTCGCGGATGATCTCTTCGCCGGCCTGGAGCATCCGGATCCGGTCGAGATTCGACTCCTGCTGCGTGCTGAAGCTCGAGATCAGGCGGCCGAACATGTCGACCGGCGCCGCGATCAGGACGATCACCAGGAGCGGCGCCGCCCACGCGAGCAGCCGCGGCCGCGAGCTGACGATCACGACGAAGATCGCGACCAGGAATCCCAGCCACGCACTGCGCGTGAACGTCAGGAGAAGCGCGAACGTCGAGAGCAACGCCGGAGCGAGCATCCAGAGCTTGCGTTGGTGGACAAACAGGACGAGGAAGAGAAGCGCGAGCGGCAGCAGCTCCCCTGAGTACGTCATCACATGCGTCGCGCCGCCGGTGATGCGGTGCTCGAGGTCGTGCGGCTCGCGGACGTACTCCAGCAGGCCGTCGAGCGAGATCCACGTCAGGAAGATCGCGTGGCTGTAGAGCGCGTACTCCTTCATCCGCGGGATCTGCCGCATCAGGATCAGCGCGGCGGGAAAGATCAGCGCTTTCAGCCACAGCGCCTGCTCGCCGAACATGTGGATCCGCTGCGGCGCGACGAGCGAGGAGATCGTCGACGTCAGGCAGTAGAGGAAGAGCGGGTAGTAAAGGATGTTCCACGTCAGCCGCAGCTCGCCCTTGCGAACGGCGATGTAGACGAGGACGACGCAGAACCCGGCTGCGATTTCCGAGGTCGCGATCTTGCCCTGGAACCAGAGGTGGCCGGCGTAGAGGAGGCACGCCCAGCGGACGAGAAGGGAACGATCAGGTAAGAGGCGTTCGGCGACCGTTCTGAGGTTCTTCAACAATCATCTATACGGTACGCCGGTTCATACGGCTACGCTTCGTCGAAGGCTTCTTCGACCAGCATGACCGGAATGTCGCTGACGATCGGATAGACGCGGCGGCACTTGACGCACTGCAGCCCCTGCTCGACGACCGGCTCTTCGCCGCGGAACTTGTCGCGGTACTTGTCGCGGACCGCCGTGCGGCGGGCGTCGGACAACGGCACGAGCTTCACCTCCTGCTTGCACAGCGGGCAGGCTAGAATCTCGAGAAGTTCTGCGTCAATCGCCATTTCGCGGCGAATAGTACATCAGTGCGCGTACTCCATCTCGCAGCCGGAAACCGCTGGACCGGCGCCGCCGCTCCCGCATTTGCCGAGGTCGAAGCGCTCCGCGCGGCGGGCGTCGACGCACACTACGCGTACGTCGGCGGCTACAAGCTCGAGACGAAGCTGAAGGACGTTCCGTT
>DASYSN010000053.1:0-1727 GCA_036003305.1 Thermoanaerobaculia bacterium | reverse complement strand
CGGCTGACCGCGTCGGGTTGGCGACTCCACACGCTCGACCTCCTCGACCTCTTCCCCAACACCCATCACGTCGAGACGCTCTCTTCGTTCGAGCGTGCATCATGAAGCCCCTGCCGGAATCATCCTTCTCGGATTTGTCTGTGGCGTAGCGGCGACCTTCGTTCATCCGCAGACGTGCGCCGTCGCGTTCCTGCTGATCGCCGTTCTGTCCCTCCGCGTACCGCAGGCCGCGCGATTTGCGTTCGCGCTCGCTTGCGGGATCGCGATCTCGACGCATGCCGCTCACCTGCGCGATCGGGAGAACCGGGCAGTTGTGGACGACACGCAATTCGTCACGGTCACCGCGCCGCTCGATCATGACTGGACGCTCAAAAACACACTGCGCGTTAGTCGCTTCTGTGTCGCGTCGGCATCCGGCACCCGGCATCCGGAGCTCGCGTCTCGGATGCCGGATGCCGGATGCCGGATTCCGAACACCCAGCCGCTCACGATCTACGCGCGCTTCGCGCCGCCGCCGATTGCGATGCACACGACCGTTCGCGCCGAGGGGTTCCTGCGGAGGAGTGATCGCGGAGCTTGGTCGTTGACGCTGAAATCGGAGCGCCTCCTGTCGTACTCGGGCGAGCTGCGCTGGTTCGACCCGCAGCGTTGGAACCGCGCCCTCACCGCGCGGATCGAACCGTTGGCGACCGAGCATCCGACCGAGGTCGCGCTGATCGAGGCGCTCGCCCTCGGGCGCGGGGAGCGGCTGAGCGACGACGTTCGCGCCAGCTTCCGGCGCGGCGGGACGTACCACCTCCTCGTCTTCTCCGGTCTGCAGATCGCGCTTGCGGCGGCGACGCTCGCATGGCTGCTCCGCTGGCTTCATGCGCCGAGAGCGTCCGACTGGCTGCTGCTCGTTTTCGCGATCCTCGCGCCGCTATTCATCGGGCCGACGGCCTCCGTCTCGCGCGCCAGCATCGCGATCGCGCTTTACGCCATCTCGCGAATCGCGAAGCGGCCGACGTCGCTCGAGAACCTCTGGTGCGTCGCGGCGCTCGTACGGCTCGTCATCGCGCCGGCCGACATCGCCGACTGCGCGTTCCACCTCACCTATGCCGGCGCCGGCGCGCTGCTCTTCATCGCGAGGCGCCGTCCGTGGTGGATCGCGCCGGTAGCCGCGGAGCTGGTGATCGTGCCGCTGACGCTGTTCCACTTTCACCAGTACGCGATCGGCGGCTCCGTGATGACGCTGATCATGACGCCGCTGATCTTCGCGATGCTGATCGCATCGGCGTTGGTGCTCGTCTTCCCCGGCGCGATCGTCGCGATCACGATCCTCCATCGGATCTGCACCTTTCTGAACGACCTCGGCGCGCACGCGTCAGGCTTCTACAGTGCCCCTCCCGTCTGGGTGCTGATCTGCGGCGGAGTGGCGGCGCTCGCGGCGATTGCGTTGATGAAAAAACGGGCGCTCGCGTTGGTCGTCATCGCGCTCCTGTGTCTCGCGACGGTCCTGAGACCGATCCACCACAGAGACACGGAGATCACCGCGTTGGATGTCGGACAAGGCGACTCGATCGTCGTTCGTGCTGACGACAAAGTGTTGCTCGTCGACGGCGGCCCGAAGCCCGACGGCCTCGTGCCGCTGCTGGTCGACCGCGGAATCCATCGGATCGACGTCGTCGCGCTGTCGCATGCGCATCCGGATCACTGCGGCGGGCTCCCGTCGGTGATCGAGAACCTGC
>DASYSN010000052.1:0-2410 GCA_036003305.1 Thermoanaerobaculia bacterium | reverse complement strand
ACGTTGAGCAGCTTGATCGCTTCGGGATTGATGAGTCCCGTGCGCTCGACGTGCGGTCCGCGGCAGAGGTCCTCGAAGTGGCCCTCGGTGAAGGTGCTGATGACCGGCTTCTCGTCGGTCTCTTCGCCGTATTCGTTGATGCCGCCCTTCGCGATGCCTTCGATCAGCTCGATCTTGTACGGCTGGTCTTTGAAGAGCTGCTGCGCTTCTTCGAGCGACACCTCGCGGTACTGGAACGTGTTGTTCTCGCGGATGATCTCGCGCATCCGTTCTTCGAGGCGTTCGAGGTCCTCGGGCGTGAACGTCTTGTTGCCGCCGTTCTCGTCCTTGCCGAGGTCGAAGTCGTAGTAGAAGCCGTCGGTGATCGGCGGACCGATCGCGACCTTCGCGTGCGGAAAGAGATCGAGCACGGCGTTCGCGAGCACGTGGGCCGTGCTGTGTCGAAGCCGGTAAACCTCGTCGTCGGTGTGTTTATGTTCGGTGCTGGACATAAGAGTGACCGCGGATGATATCAACGCGGGACGTCGAACACTGTCATCCTGAGCCGGCGTAGCGCGGCGAAGGATCCGTTGCGCTCGAGCGATACGGGTCCTTCGCCGTCTACGCGGCTCAGGATGACAGAGGCGCTACTGGTGCTGCCCTTCTTCGCTGCCGACCATCCAAGGTGTCCCGAAGCGATCGGTCAGCATGCCGAATCCGGGGGACCAGAACGTCTTCTGGAACGGCAACTGAACCGAGCCGCCGTCGGCGAGCGCATCGAAGATGCGATTTGCCTCGGCGACGGTTGGATACGACAGAGACACGCGGAAGCCGCTCATGCCGGGATACGGATCGGGCGACATCCAGTCGGAGGCCATGAAGAAGCCGCCGTTGTCGAGGTCGAGGCGCCCGTGCATGATCGCGTCGGCCATTTGCGGCGGCACGTTGCTCTCGGGCATGTCCTTGCCGGTCAGGAGGCGCAGTTTCCCGCCGAGCGTCTTCTCGTAGAAGCGCATCGCCTCGGCGCAATTGCCTTTGAAGAAGATGTACGCATTCACTTCGATCATCGTTGCAGCTCCTTTGCGACCACGGCGGGTGACCGATGGTCGCGATCTATGGATAGGTTCAGGCGGCGCATCGTGGCAACGTCAAGCGTGTCGCGCATCGACTCCAGAGCGGCCGGGGCCGCGGCGCACTTCGTCCCGATGTCGGCGCGCTGGACGATGACGGTGTCGTACGGCGGGAAGAAGTGGCGGTCGTCTTCGAGCTGCAGGAGGTTGAGCGCGTCGATGAGGCCGTCGGTCGAGTTGCCGGCGATCAGGTCGGCTTGGTCGGTAGCGAGCGCGCGATACGTCAGGCCGAGGTCCATCGTACGCGGCGATTGCGCGAAGTGGAGGCCGTACCTCTGCTGGAGTCCGTTCCAGCCGTCGGGGCGTTCGACGAATTCGTAGCCGAAGCCGGGACGGAACGTGTTCTCGACCGCGCGGAGGTCGGAGATGCGACGCAGGTTGTATTTCTGGGCGTCCGTTCGCCGGACGATCATCGCGAACGTGTTTTCGAATCCGAGCGGCGGCGACCACTTCAGGCCGCGGCGCGCGTAGTCGTCGGCGACGGTCTTCATGACGGCGGCGCGATCGCCGCTCGCCGGACGATGCAGGATCGCCGTCAGCGCCGTGCCGGAGTACTCGGGGTAGACGTCGATCGAGCCGGCCGTGATCGCGCTGTCGCAGACCAGCGTGCCGCCGAGGTCGAGTTTGCGATCGACCGTGCAGCCGGCCTTTTCGAGCCGCTGCGCGATGATCTCGCCGAGGAGAACCGACTCCGTGAAGTTCTTCGAGCCGACCACGATCGGCTCGTGCGCGCGTTTGCAGGTGGCGAGGAGGAGGACGACCGCGATCAAGAATCGTTTCATGGAGATGCTCCAAACCGCCGCGCCGAGATTCGTTCCAGCGCGCCGAAGAGCAGGTCTGCGATGAGCGCGAGTGCCGCCGCGGGGAGCGCGCCGGCGAGGATGCGCGTGGTATCGACCATCGCGACGCCGCGAAAGATCAGCGTGCCGAGGCCGCCGCCGCCGACGGCGGCACCGATGGTGGCGACGCCGATCGCGATCACGGCGGCGATCCGTAGTCCGCCGAAGATCGACGGCAGCGCCAGCGGCAACTCGACGTTCAACAGCCGCTGCCGGTCCGTCATCCCGACGACGATCGCCGCGTCGCGAATGAGCGGATCGATTCCGTTCAGTCCTGTCACCGTGTTCCGCACGATCGGCAGGAGAGAGTAAAGGATCAGCGCCACGATCGCGGTCCGAATCCCGATTCCGCCGATGAACGGCACCGGGATGAGAAACCCGAAGAGCGCCAGCGACGGGATCGTCTGGATGATGTCGATGATCCGCAGCGTCACTTTTCCGAGCCGGATGCGGCGCACGCAG
>DASYSN010000051.1:0-17487 GCA_036003305.1 Thermoanaerobaculia bacterium | reverse complement strand
TCGCGGCGCTCGGGGTCTTTGCCCATGATCGCGCGGACTTCTGCGACCGTCTGGCCGACGCGGATCTGGTTGATGTGGCGCTCGTTTTCCTCCGCGCGGCGCCACATCACCCGCGGGACGAAGACGCAGCCCTCCAGGAGCACGAGGAGGAGTAACTGGGTCAGCTTTCGCGCAAAACGGGGGTCAACTCTTGTCAAGTGCTCGCTCTCGTACCCACTCGGCTGGGACGCCTTTTTCACCTAACTGCAATCGCGTCAACGACTAAGCCGGAAACTCAACAGTGGCAGCCGCCTTGCGTTTCGTCTACTCCTCGTAGAGCCCACACTCTACTTCCCGAACCGACAGTTTGGAGGACGAGGTCATGCGTCTGTCGCCCCGCGTGCTGGTTGCGGTTTTCTCGTTCGTTTCTTTGTTCGCCGCCCAATCGATTCTCGCACAGTGCGGAGTGGAGCGCTGGTCAGTCAAGACCGGCACCGACGCCGACGTCGGCCTCGTGAACCTCTCGACGTCGACAGCGACGACGATCGTGTCGCTGCGCGGTCTCACGGCGCCGGCGACGCTCCCTGCGAACAATCGCATCCAGCCGACGGAGACGACGGTCTTCACGCTGAGTGCGACGCTGACGCAGTACAAGCTCGAGACCGACTCCGACTACCACCTCGTGCTGAGCGATTCCTCCGGCAACACGATGATCGCCGAGATTCCGTCACCCAATTGCGTCGGCGCCGGCAGCCCCTTCGGCCCCGGCATCCAGAACGCCCGCTCCGAATTCGACGCGAAGTACACCGCCACGTCGTCGTTCCAGACGGCGAACGTCCCGGTCGCGATCAAGGGCGTCGGCTTCTTCGACTTCCTCCACGGGCAGACCGGCGTCGCGCCGAACGGCATGGAGCTGCACGCCGTGCTCGATATCGTCTTCAATCCGTCGTCGACCGACTTCACGATCGCCGACTCGCCGACCTCCCTTTCGCTGACACAAGGGACGTCGGGCAACAGTGCAGTCACCACCAGCGTGTCGGGCGGTTTCAACTCCGCCGTCTCGCTCAGCGCCACCGGCCTCCCGAGCGGCGCCACCGCGACGTTCTCACCGACTTCGATCGCGGCGCCAGGATCGGGCTCGTCGACGATGACGGTCAGCACCGCTTCGACGACGCCCGCCGGAACGTACACCATCACGATCACCGGCTCGGGCGGCGGCAAGACGCACACGACGACGCTCTCGCTCACAGTGAATCCGACAGGCGGCGGGGGAGGGACTGAAGCGTTGACCGACGGCGGGTTCGAGTCGGCGACGGCTTCGACGAACTCCGCGCCCGGCTGGACCGGCACCTCTTCTGTCTCCGGCCACAACACCATCGTCGTCGGTACCGGCAACGCGCACACCGGCAGCGCCAATGGCTACTTCGGAAGCGCGAACAGCGAGACCGACACGCTGACGCAGACGTTCAGCATCCCGTCGACCGTTTCGTCCGCGTCGTTCACGTTCTGGACGAACATCGTGACGCAGGAGACGACGACCAGTACCGCGTACGACACGCTCAAAGTGGAGATCCACAACTCGTCCGGCACCCTGCTCGCGACGCCGCTCACGCTGAGCAATCTGAACGCGACGTCCGACAGCAACACCACCGGCACGTACTTCAAACCGGCCGCGATCGATCTCTCGAGCTACAAGGGGCAGACGCTGCAGCTCGTCTTCCGCGCGGCCACCGACTCCTCGCTCCCGACGACGTTCCGCATCGACGACGTCTCGGTCGCGCTCACGACCAGCAGCGGCGACACCACGCCGCCGGCGACCTCGATCACCGCGCCGGCCGGCGGTGCGACCGTCAGCGGCACGACGAGCGTCACCGCGAGCGCATCCGACAACGTCGGCGTGACGAAGGTCGAGTTCTACCTCGACGGCTCGCTCCAGGCGACCGACACTGCCACCCCATACGCGTGGAGCTGGAACACGACGGCCACCGCGAATGGATCGCACACGCTGCAGTCGAAGGCGTATGACGCCGCGGGCAACGCCGGCTCGTCGTCGACAATCACGGTGACGGTCTCGAACAGCACCGGCTCGCAGCAACTCCTCGGCAATCCGGGATTCGAGAATGGATCGACGAACACCGCGCCCTGGACCACCTCGTCCGGCGTCGTGAACAACTCCGCCAGCGAGCCGCCGCACGCCGGAACTTGGGATGCGTGGATGGACGGCTACGGCAGCGCGCACACCGATTCGATCCTGCAGACCGTGACGATTCCGTCGACCGCCACCACCGCCACCCTCTCGTTCTATCTCCACGTCGACACCGCCGAGACGACGACCACCGCGGCGTACGACACGCTCAAGGTGCAGATCCGCAACTCGTCGGGTACCGTGCTCGCGACGCTCGCCACCTATTCGAACCTCAACCACAACACCGGGTACGCGCAGAAGTCGTTCAACGTCCTTTCGTATAAGGGACAGACGATTCAGATCTACCTCGTCGGCACCGAAGACTCGACGATGCAGACGTCGTTCGTCGTCGACGATTTCGCGCTGAATGTGCAGTAGGGAATGGAGGACACCATGAAGACAATGATGACCCTCGCAATCGCCACGATGATCATCGCGTCCGTCGCGACCGCGGACGAAAGCCGCGCGCCGCGGATCCTCGTCGACAAGCCGGGCCTCGTGACGACCCTCGACAACGACGGCGGCCGCGTCGAGCTCTATGCGCGCAGCCATGCCGCGCGCACCGTCGAATTTCACGGCGGAGCTGTCGTCCAACAGCCGCTCGTCGAGCTGCTGTTCGTCGGCACGTGGGACAAGTCGCGCGCCGACCTGCTGCGCCAGTCAGCCGATCACATCGGTGCCACCGACGAGTTCCAGTCGACACACGAGCGCGGCGTGAAAGCGACCGCCCTGCCGATCACCACCCGCACGCTCGCCGGCCGCGACACGATGAACGACCTCGACGTGCAGTCGATGATCGACCGCGCCATCGAGCATGGATCGCTTCCGTCCCGCAACGACGACACGATCTACGTTCTCTTCCTCTCACCCGCGATCTCCTCCACCCTCGGTGACAAAACCGCCGGTACCGACTACGCGTCGTATCACTCGCATTTCCACTCGCACGACGTGAACGTTCGCTACGTCGTCGTGCCGTTCCATAACGACGTGAATGTGATGAACCAGGCCGCCGCGGCCAGCCTGATCCGCGCGATTGTCAACCCGGATGGAGACGGCTGGTATTGAGCTCGTAACGTAGAAGTGCAGTTCGTGACACCGGCGTGCAATTGGAGTTTTTCGCGAAAGATCGCGACGGTCCTCATTGTCTATCTGTGCGTAACGCAAGGAGATGACAATGAGAACGACAGCGACGAAATGGGCAGCAAAAGCAGCGGGAACGGGCGTGATGGCCCTCCTTCTGGCGACCCCGGCATTCGCGCAGTCGCGCAGTGACTGGAACCGGAACAACAATTCCAATCGCGGCGCGCAGGAGACGCAGACGCGTGCCGACAACAACCGCCAGTACCAGCGGTCGAATCAGCCGCAATACCAGGCGCCGTATCAGGCGCAGAACCAGACGGCCGTCCGCTCGCAGCGAGAGTTTCACAATAACGACTACCGCGGTGAGAACCAGCGCGTCACGGAATCGGCACGGATCACCTCGTTCGCACGCGAGCGCGACGGGTATCGCGTCGGACTCGATCGCGGCCGCTCCTATTGGGTGCCGGAGTCGCGCGCACACGGGCTCCGCGTTGGTCTCTCGATTAATCTCGGTAGCCTTTTCGGATATCCGGCCGGCTACGCGTATGACAACGGCTATGTCCGTGGCGTAATCAACCGCGTCGACTACCGCACCGGAACCGTCTGGCTACGCGACGAACAGTCGGGCGCGGAAATCCGCGCCGCAGTCGGCGGCTACGCCCTCGGCGACCTCCATCGCGGCGAATTCGTCGAGCTCACCGGCCGTTGGATTGACGGCGGGATCGGCGGCGGAGTCTTCGACGTCGCAAGGATCGCCAGTATCCGGTAATGCTCCTGGAGCGGCGGACGCCCTCGTCCGCCGCCCGTTTTGCCATCGAGAAGCCCGAGGCACCCCGCCTCGGGCTTTGTTGTTGTATGGAGCGGCGTATCAGACCGGGCTCATCCGGCCCCTGCCGCGGTCGTCGGTGGGGCACGCCGTAAGACGATTTCTTTGCACGGGCCAAAGAGTCGTGCCCTTTCGCGTTTCTCCCCCTCAACAACGTGAAATCACTATGCGGTGACTTACGACCATCGAGATTGAATCGCGTCAGGGTTTTCCAAACTTAGGGGTAGACAGAATGCAAAGGCGTCCCGTACAATCCGCGAACTTCACGATTCCGGTCATCAAATAACAATTAGTGTGTCGGGTGAGTACCGCTGAGGGCGACCTCTTGGTACATGGCGTATCGACTATCGAAAGGGCTATTTGTGCGTCGTTTCCCTATTGTCCTCGTCGCTCTATGCATCCTCGGCACGCCGCTCTTTGCGGCCTCCGTCCTCTTTCCAAAACCGTTGCATCTGACCCGTGAGATCGTCGATCCGATCACCGGAAAGACGACGCGCGTCGAGCAGTACTGCCTCGCGAATCGCGTCGTCTCCGTCTCCGGCTCGCGTACGGTGATCGCAGACTACGGCAGCTCCGAGCTGACCGAGATCGACCGCCAGAAGGGCACGTACAGCGTCACGCCGTTTGCGTCGGTCGCGGCCGCCCACCCGCATCGCGCCGGCGCGCGCCGTTCTGCGGCCGGCAATGCCGCCCCGCAGCTCGAGCATCGCGGCACCGACCGTCGCGCCGGACGCAACGTCGATCTCTATGCCGCCGACGACGCGTCGCAGAACCTGCACGCCGAGGTGGCGGTCGACGGGAGCGCGACGCTCTCGCGAGACGCGTTGGACGTCCTCACCGGCGCCGCGTATCCGAACGACGGCAACGCGACGACCGACATCACGCGTGCAGCCGCGCGCCGGCCTGTCGCGACAACGAGTGCGGCGGGCGTGACGACCAACGAGAGCTATGGCCTGCCGATCGATCAGACGCAGCGCTGGAACGTCGGCGGCCGGACCGTCACCGCCGTCAATCGCGTGACGCGCGTCGGCGACGAAGTCGCTCCGCCGGACATGCTCGCCATCCCTCCCGGCGCCCGGAAGGTCGATTCGATGATCGTCCGCACGCCGCGCGAGGCAGGGCAGCTCGACGCGCTCCCCGGCAAGTCCCAACAGTAAGCAACGAAATTCAAAGGCGAGAGTGACCGGTGTTCAAACTCACTAGACACCTATCGGCGGCTGTATCCGTCGCTTTTCTGGCAGTGGCGATCGCGCTCCCTGCGCGTCCCGACGTCGTGGCGAAAGCCGACCTGCAGATCCAGGGATCGAGTCTCGCGCTGGTCGATACCATCGTGACCGCGCAACTCGGCACGACGGCGTTCGTCCACACGAGCTTCGGCGGGCTTCAGGACGACCAGGTGCCCGTGATCGACGGCCTCTCCGCGGCCGGCGACCTCGTTGGACCCGGCATCACGACGCCGATTCCGTTCACGACGCAGCCCGGACACGCGTTCCTGATCACTGGACTCTCGCAGGAAGGGACGTACTACCTCCAGAACGTCCGCCTTCTCGCCAAGGGCCAGTTGCAGCAGCTCGCGTCGCCGAGCACCGCCGCGATTCAGGTCACCAACGCGCTGCAGACGACCGTCACCGTTCGCCAGCTCACTCCCGACGAGTTGCGTGCGCGCGGCATCACCGTCGATCCGTCGAACTACGACGTCTACGAGTACACCTTCTCGTTCCTCGTCGACGGGAAGACGGTCTCGATTCCGTACCCCGTCATCATCAACAAGACGACGCACGAGATCGAGCCGCTCACAAGAGAAGACCCATACAACCTTCCGTCGGACACGTCGCAATTGCCTCCGCGTTGGGCTCCGCCGGGCGGCGGCAACATCATCATCACCCCCGACTTCCTCGACTTCGGTTCCACGCCGAGTCAGAGCGACAGCGATCCGCGCAACGAGCGGCCGAAACCGCAGATCCACTGCGCGATCGTCATTCCGAACAGCCTCGCAGTCTTGCATCAGTTCTTCGCCGTCGGACTGATCGTCGCCAATGGCGCCCCGGCCGGCAGCAACGTCACCCTCGACTCGATCGGCGCGACGATCGACGTTCCGAACCAGCTTCGCGTCGCGAACGTGGCGCCTCCGACCGCGTTCGGCCAGCCGGTCACCATCACCGATCCGAACACGGGCGCGACCTTCCTCATCGCGCAGAACTCGGGCAAAGCGGAGTGGACGCTCGAAGGGCTCAAGCCCGGCACGTACACCGTCAACCTCGACGTCAAGGCGACGTTCAAGTCGCTAGGGCAGCCGGACGTCCCGCTCGAGTCGCGTCCGCAGGCGACGGTCATCGTTCACGACGCCCGTTTCAACATCACCTTCTCGCATCCCGACATGATCCGGAAGAACCTCCCGTACAGCACCTACACCTACATCACGAACATCAGCGACGCGGCGCAGACGATCACGTTGTCGGACCAGGGTCTGCCAACGTGCTCCAGCGGCGGCTATCTCGCGAACGTCTGCCGCGTCGACACCTCGCCGTCGTCGTACTCGCTCACCATTCAGCCCGGTGAAACCAAGAGCGTGCAGTACGAGCTGCAGTCGTCGCTCACCGGTCACATCTACGCGACCGCCGCGTCGATCGACGGCGACTCGTCGGTCATCAATTCCGCGCAGTTCCAGCTCGTGATGGGCGTCAGCCCGACCGGCGTGCCGCTCTCGCCGGCGACGCTGATCCTCCCGTACTACGCGAAGACGCCGTACTTTTCGCAGAACCTTCTCGACGCGGAGCTCGGCTATCTAGGCGTGGCGTACAGCCTCGCGACGTCTCCGCTCAACAGCCAGACCGCGAAGTTCCCGCGCCTCATCACCACGGACGTTTTCACCCGCGCGGTCGATCTGGCGCGCGCCGGCGAACGCATCTTCATCGGCGAAGATCCGCGCGCCTCACTGTCGAACTTCATGCTCGACTCCCTCGGCAACGCCACCGCGTTGAACGAGTGGGACCAGTTCATGCGGCAGGAAGCCGTCGATCCCGCCGGCGACATCGCGCGCACGCTCGAGAGCGCGGTCGGCGCCGAGCTCTCGACCGCCTTTTCGCAGGCGGACGGCACATTCCACGACATGGCCGATCGCTTCGCCGGATCGACCACCGACCGAGGACCTTATCTGTTCGCGCTGGCGCACGGCGCGAAGGGGAGCTCGTTCGACGTCAAGATCAGCAACGCCTCCGGGCAGGTGCTGGACGTCGACGCCTCGCAGAGCTCCGGATGGAAGCGCGGAATCGCGTTCGGCGGTCTGTATCCGCTGAGCGGCAGCGCGGAATCCGGAACGCTCGCGGTCATCGGCCGGTCCAGCGAAGCACTCGACCTCACAGTCACTGGCGGTGCGGGAACGCTCGATCTCATCTTCCCAGCGGCTGACGGCACCACGCTCACGCGCGCGTCGGCAACGTTCAGCCTGGCCGCGGGTCAGGCGGTCCACGTCCACATCGCGAACGGCGTCGCGACCAGCAGCGAGGTCACATTCTCGGCGCACACCGTGCCGCTCGCGCCGATCAGCATCGTCGCGGCGCGGCAGGACACGTACCTCGACCAGGACGGCCACGTCGTCTCCGTGCTCTTCAACCGGCGCCTCCCGGCCAACGCGAACGACATGGCGGGGAACTTCGACACCGACATCACGCTCGACCAGAGCAAGTTCGGCGTCAGCTACACCGGTAAGCGGACGATCGCCGGCGCGGCGTTGCAGACGGACCAGCGCATCATCCGGCTCAACTACGACAACGCGCTATCGAGCGACGCGCAGTACCTGATTCACACCTCGAATCTGGTCGACCCGTCGAGCAACGCGACGGTGATCCCGGGCGTCGACGTGCGCAATTCCGCGCTGCTGTACGGCACGGTGCTCAACGGCGACAACACCATCGTCGCGGGCGCGCAACTGCAGCTCACGACCGGCACCGGCATCCAGTATCAGGTCAGCGACGCGGCGGGCCATTTCCTCTTCGAATACATCCCGCGCGACCCTGACAACGGTCTGAACGGGAACTACGAGATCACCGCCACGGCGAACGGACGGCAAACGATCGTCGACGGCACCGTGCGCCTTTTGCACACGCTGACGCAGATCAGCGTCGTCTTCGTCGGCCGCGGCTCCGCGCAGGGCACCGTCCGCTACAGCGACGGTACGCCCGTTCCGAACCCGACCGTCGTCGTCGGCAGCACGCTCTTCCACCAATTCCGCACGGCCACGACGAAGAGCGACGGCACCTACTCCGTCACCGACCTGCCGGTCGGGCCGCTCACGTTCAGCGCGCAGGATGCGGCGGGGAACACCGCGTACGCCGCGAACGAGTTGCGCGCGGGCGGCCAGATCGTGATGCAGGACATCTCGATTTACAAACAGCCGTTCCCCGGCATCGCCACTGTCTACGGCCGAGTCGTCCGCAACGATACGCACGACCCCGTGGCCGGCGCGCGCGTCGGCGTTTACAGCCAGGGCTACGGATTCAGCGAGCTCCTCACTGACGCCACCGGCACGTTCTCATTCTCGAAAGTGCCGGCCGGGTTCGTGACGGTGCTGGCCGCGAACTTTGGCATCTCGCCGACCGAGGTGGCGGTCGACTTCGACCTAAAGGCGGGCGAGTCGCACAACATGGGCGACCTCCAACTCGTCATCCCGCAGGCCGGCACCGTCCTGGTCAGCGTCGACGGCGACGTCACCGCCGAAGATCCGCTCAATACGGGCGTCTTCAAACCGGTGCCGAACGCACAGGTGCAGATTCACAACATGCCGGTGATCGTGGCGGACGCGCAGGGCCACTATCACTACGACTCCGTGCTGCAGACCGCGTCGGGCACCGAGATCTTCGCGTACGACGCTGCCTCGGGCCGTGGCGCGAAGCTGAATCTTCCCGACCTCCAGCCTCCCAGTCCGACCACGCCGACGAACATCGTCCCGATCAAGATCGCCAACTCGTCCGGCTCCGGAAAGGGAACGATCCGCGTTCATCTCCTCAGCGCCTCCGGGCAGCCTGTCGACGGCTATCACGTCTTCTGGTCCAACACGGCGTCGATGTTCGACGCGGCCCCGATCGGCGCGGGCGTATACGAGTTCCAGAACCTCGCAGTCGGCACCACACTGCCGATCCAGGCGACGCCCCAAGGCGGGACGGATCCGAACTACGGCTCGCAGACGGCGAGCGGCAGCGGGACGGTCCAATTTGCCGGCCAGATCGCGGCGATCACGCTGCACCTGAAAGGGCAGGGGACCGTCACCGCGAATGTGCAGCAGGCGACGCAGGCGGGCGTCTACGTGAAGATCGCGGCGAAGCTGGCGCTCACGTACAACGTCTGGTCGGACACGGAGCAGGACTATGTGCCGCACACGTTCTACGCAAACACCGACGGCACCACCGACGCCGTCTTCCTGCACGTCCCGGTCGAGGGAGCGCTGCTCGAGACCGTCGACTCCGCGGGCTATGCGTCGACCAGCGTGACCGTCGGCTACGACGGCGCAGTCGTGTCGAAGACGCTGACGCTTTCCACGCTCGCCGAAGTGCGCGGGCACGTCTTCGCTCCGGACGGATACACACCCGTGGCCGGCGCGAGCGCCCATTTGTTGGACGGCGCGCAGGACCTCGGCATCGCGATCACCGGCGTCGACGGCAGCTTCGACTACAAGAACCTCGTCCCGTCGTCCGGCTTCACCGTGACGGCGGACTACACCGTCAACGGCATCTACCGCACCGGCATCGCCACCGGCACCACGCCGGCGATGGGCGGCATCGTCGACAACGTCGCGATCATCCTCGAGCAGCAGGGATCGGTCGAAGGAACGGTCGTCGACGCCAGCAACGCCCCCGTGCCGTTTGCGAAGATCTGGCTGCGCGAGCTCTCGTATCCGTCGCGGAGCCTCGGCACGGCGACCGACCCCCGATTCACCGACGCCAACGGTCACTTCCGCTTCAACAACATCTTCGCCGTCGGCGTGCGCGTGAGCGCCGAGGATCCGAACAATCCGGACAGCCGCGGCGACTGGAGCGGCGCCGTTCAGAAAGAGAACGACGTCCAGACCGCGAACATCACCCTGAGCAGCACCGGCCTCGGGTCGGTCCGCATCACCGTGCTCGATCCGAACAACGCGCTCGCGCCGGTTCCGAATACCGAAGTCTCGCTGTACCGCCGCGGAAATCTGTTCGATTTCGGTACCACCGACGCCACCGGATCGATCGAATTCGACTCTTTGCCGGTCGACGGCTCGAACGACTACACCGCGAGCGCCTTCTCGAAAACGCAGTTCAAGTCCGGCGTCAGCGGCGCGTTTGCGATCACCAAAGACTCCGTGGCGAGCGTTTCGATCACGCTGACGTTCAGCGGCGAAGTGAGCGGCACGCTCACCGATCCACAGAACAACAACGCGCCCGTTCCGGGGTCGAACGTCAACCTCTTCGGGTCCTTCCTCAAGCTCAATTACCAGACTCGCACGACGACCGGCACCGACGGCTCGTACGACTTCAAGGGCGTTCGCGAGGGCGATTTCACGCTCGAGGCGCGCGATCCGAACAGCATCCGCATGGCGCGCGGCCAGGGTCTCGTCAGCTCCGTCTACCCGACTGCCACCATTCCGCTCACCCTCGAGCCGACGTCGACGCTCACCGTGAAAGCGTTCCTGCCGAACGATTCCGGACAAAGCTCCGGCGTCCTCGCACCCCTCGTCAGCATCGACGTCACCGAGAACACGCAGGGCGGTAAGTATCTCCGTTCGTCCCAGACGAACGGCGACGCGTTCCCGGGCCTCGTGCGCGGCAACGGGATCGACGTCACGATTCACGAGCTCGGGGGCCTCAGCCGCGTCATCAAGACCAGCACGAGCTTCGACGCGAATACCGCGGCGAAAGAGCTCGACGTCGTCTTCTCCGCGACCGGCAGCGTCAACGTCACGGTGCAGTCGGGAAGTCCGGCGAGTCCCGCGGCGAACGTACAGGTGACGGCGGGCAGCGGCACCGTCAGCCGCAGCGGGTACACCGATGCGAACGGCTTCGTGTCATTGAGCGATCTTCCGCTCGGCACCGTCAGCATCCAGGCGATCCTCACCGGCACGTCGCCGCTCAGCGGCTCTACCTCGGTCCAGCTGAACAGCCAGAGCACGCCCGCGACCGCGACCATTCTCCTCGGTTCGTACGGCGGCATCACCGGCAAGGTCTTCGCGGAAGGCACGACCTCGCCGTCGGCCGGGACTCTGGTGTTGGCGAACTTCGGCTCGACGCAGCTCCAAACGCGTACCGACGCCACCGGCACCTACACCTTCCGCGGGATCGCAGTGCCTCCGGCCGGGTTGAGCGTCCGCCTGACCTACGTCGGACCGGACGACAGCACCATCGGGGCGCAGCAGACTGTCACGCTTCAGAGCGGACAGGGAACCGTCCCCGCGCCGGACATCACCCTCGACTCCACGCCGCCGCGGCTCATCGGCATCTTCCCAGCCGACGGTGCGCAGAAAGTCGCTCCGGACACGCAGCTCAAGTTCACGTTCAGCCGCCCGGTGCGCAACGACCAGCTCACGTCGGGCGGCGGTGGCTACTTCCACATCTTCGAGGGCGTCAGCGGCACCGAGCTCACTCTGGTGCTCGCCTCCGCCGTCATCCAGCCCGACAACAGCGAGATCATCACCTTCAGCCCGCCGGTGAAGCCGCCGACGCAATCGTTCCCGCTCAAGAGCAACACGCTCTATCGGCTACTCATCTCGGGCAGCCTGCAGGACCTCGCGAACCACTTCCTCGGCGCGGATCTCGGCGCGAGCTTCACGACCTCTGATTACAGCGCGCCGCAGGTCACCAAAGTCGATCCGTCTCCGAAGGTCCCGCTGCCGAAGAACGGCATCCAAATCGGCATCACGTTCAGCAAACCGCTGAGCCCCACGCCGTGGCAGGCAGGCGGCAGCGGCTCCATGAAGTTCACCCAGATCACCGCCATCGGCGGCCAGCCGATCGGCAGTGACATCCCGGGGAACGTGCAACTCGATCCGATCACCGGCGCGAAGCTCACCTACGCGCCTGACGTCGCGCTCACGCCGGCGGCGTTCTACCGCATCACGCTCTCGGGCGTGGTCGACACCGACGGCCGCGCCATGGTCGACGCGAACGGCAACACGTTGCCGGTCTATACGCAGGACTTCTTCACCTACGACACCGCCGCGCCGGTCGTGACGATCAACAACCCGGCCATCAACGGCACGGCGATCGGCGATACCGACCCGCTATTCTTCAATGTCCTGTATACGATCAGCGTCACGCTGAAGAACCCCGACGGTAGCGCCGTCACCGACCTCGATCACGTCGACTTCTACTCGGTGAACGAGGCAGGAACCATAACGCCGATCACCAGAAGCTCGCCGACGAGCGTGTCGATCGCGGTACCCGCGGGAACGACGTCGTTCGCCCTCCGCGCCGACGCGTGGGATCTCTCGCTGAACAAGGGAACCGTCTCGCGTACGTGGACCGTCTCCTCGCAGCCGCAGTTGACGATCAACTCCACCACCATCGCTCCGGCGACGGTCTTCCCCGGCGGCAGCGTCACCGACACCGTCAAGATCGGCGGCGGCGGACTCGACGCCAACGTGGTCGTCACCGCGACGCAGGACGGCAATCCGACGCCGCTCGCCACCGCGTCGGCCTCGATCAGCCGCAAGCTCTTCACCGACCCGTGGCCGGACGCCGCGCTGGCGCTCACGATTCCGCGCAGCGTCGCCGGCGGTTCGAAGGTCAACCTGATCACGACGGTCAGCGATATCCGCGGCAACTCCGCCACGCCGAAGACCGACGTGCTGACGCTCGCCACCGACAGCACCGCGCCGGTGTCGCAGCCGATCACGATCCAGATCGTCAAGTCGACCGTCTCCGGCTCGCCGTCGAACACGTTCAACAACGGCGACCAGTACATCGTCCACGGCTTCGCCAGCGACGCCGATACCGGCGTCGCGTCGATGACGTTCACGGTCGGTACCGCGACCTACGCGGTCACGGCCGGACAGTCCGGCTCGACGTTCCACTCCAGCACCAGCACGTGGGAGTTCGTCTCGCCGACGATCACCGTGCAGTCGCACAACAACGACCTGGCGATCGCGATCAATGCGAAGGCGGCCGACTACGCCGGCAACACCAGCTCGGCGTCAGCGTCGGTGACGTACCTCGGTATCCATGATCCCAATGCGCCGAACGTCGCCTGGATCGCGCCGCTGCACGACGCGGCGTGGCCTGCGGCCGCGACGATCAACGTCAAGCTGCGCGTCTTCGCATCGTCGCCGCTGCCGCTCGCCGGCACGTTCGACGTCCCGGGCCTCGGCTCCGTCGCCGCGACCCGCAACGGCAACGAGCTCGACGCGACGCTCTCCAACTTCACGACGCCCGCGGCCGGAACCGCGTTCCAGATCGTCGCGCATGTGAACGACGGCGACGGCGGCCACGTGATCGACCTGCCGATCAACGTCGATCTCGTGACGACCGGCCAGACGATCCCGTCCGGCGGCACGATCGCCGTCGACGCCACGCACCCGCTCAACTCCGACAGCATCGTCGTCGATGGCGGACGCCTGGTCGTCTACATCCCGCTCACGCTCAAGAACCTCATCGTCATCAACGGCGGTCTCGTCGACACGGTGCCGAGCACCACGTCGGCCGACCACAAGATCGACCTCACGATCACCGATCATCTCTACGTCGACGATGCCTCGTCGATCGACACCTCGCGCCGCGGCTACCTCGGCGGCCTCGAGCCGAACGCCGACGGCAGCGGCTCGAACACGTCGACGAACGGCATGACGCTTGGCCGCACCACGACCGGCGGCGCCACCAGCGGCGCCTCCGGCTCGTTCGGCGGCGTCGGCGGCGATGACGCCGGCACGACCAACGTAACGTACGGCTCGATCAGCGCGCCGTCCGACTTCGGCAGCGGCGGCGCGGCCGATTCGTCCACCCGCCGCGGCGGCCAGGGCGGCGGCTCCGCCGTCATCCACACCGACGGCACGGGCCTCGGCAACGTCGTCATCGCCGGTTCGCTCCTCGCGGACGGCGAGTCCGGCGTCAACATCGGCGGCGCCGGCTCCGGCGGCAGCATCCACATCAGCGCGACGCAAATCGTCCTCGGCGCGTTCTCCAAGGTCAGCGTCAGCGGCGGCGACGACGACGGCTCCGCCAGCGCCACGCGCGCGGGCGGCGGTGGCCGGATCTCGCTCGAGGCGACGAAGCTCGTCGACATCGACGCCAGCAACGGCACGCGCGTCTTCGCCCTCGGCGGCCGAAACAACGCCAGCGAGATCGCCGGCGTGCTCGACGGCGGCGCCGGCACGATCTTCCTCCGCAACCCCGGCGAGACGAACGGAGAGCTCCTGATCTCCGCGCTCGATCCGCGCTTCCCGACGACCGCGCACCTGACGCGCTCGACCCCGCTCGGCGGCACGCTGAACTTCGACAAGCTCACCCTCGGTCCGCGCGTCCTCGCACGCGCCGACGCGGCCCTGACGATCAACGGCATCACCGACGACAAGGCGAAGGCGACGATCGATCCGAGCGCGGTTCTCCTGCTGCAGAGCGACGTTCCCACGCTGACGATCGGCACCAATCCGCCGGCCAACAGCAGCATCATTCAGGGAACGTCGATCGGCCTGACGTATACCGCTACCTCGCCGGCGGGCGTCGGCAGCGTCACGTACGCGCTCGCGCCGGCAGTCGCGGCACACAGCGACACCTTCCCGTACACGATCGCGCCGGCGCAACAGACGCCGACGATCGTCGTGCCGGGAACTGCACCGACCGGCAGCGCGTCGCTGACAGTCCACCTCATCGACCGCGCCGGCCGTACGGCCGACGCCACGCCCGTGAACTTCACCATCGTCGCGAACCAGGCGCCGCTCATCACCGACTTCACGGTGACCGCGCCGTCGCCGTTCTACATCGGCAACACCATCAGCACCTCCATCAGCGCAACCGACGACGTCGCGGTCAAGACGATCTCGCTCACGTCTCAGATTGGAACGGCTTCACCCTCGACGCAGTCGGCTACCGTGAATGCGACACCGGCGACGCAGTCATTCACCGTTGCGATTCCGAAGGACGCGACACTCGATGGCAAGACCGTGACGCTCACCGCCACGGTGGCGGATGGCGTTGCTGCGCCGGTGGTGTCGCTGCCCAAGACGGTGAACATCGCGCACGACGGCAACCCGCCGTCGATCGCGATCTCGCAGCCGAATGCCCACACCCAACCGTACACGGTCGACAGCGGCGTGTTGATCCACGTCGTCGCGACGGTCTTCGACGCGGAGAGCGGTGTGAATCCGAGCACGATCACCGCGTCGATCCCAGGCTCGCCGTCGAAGGTCATGACACCGACGGCCAATCCGAACGAGTACGCGGCCGATCTGGCGATTCCGTTCGAGCCGGGGACGCAGACCGTCACAGTCAACGTCGCCGTCACGGCCAGCGACTACACAGGCAACCCGCAGAGCAGCACGGCGCCCGTGCAGATCACTCCGCACTACGATCCGAGCGCTCCGATCGTGACCTGGAACTGCGCCGCCAGCGGCGCACTCGTCCCGCCGGGAGTCCCGGTCACACTCAGCGTCACCGCGGTTCCGGGCGCCAATAACGTCACCGTGCAGAGCGTGACGTTCAACGACGGCACCAACAATTTCACAGCGACGAAGAGCGGCAACGTCTACAGCTACAACTACACGATTCCGGCCGGTACGCCGGACGGCACCGTCATCACGCTTCTCGCGAGCGCCCTCACCAGCGGCCAGGGCACCGGCACGGCGCAGACGCAGATCACCGCAGTCGTCGTCGACAAGACGATCAGCGCGAACACGACGATCAACAACGGCGATCTGACCTACGACTTCCAGAACGTCGCCATTACCGGCGGCACCACGACGATCATCGGCCACCACGAGTTCAAGAAGCTGATCGTCATCAACGGCGCGACCCTGACGCAGTCGCAGACGACCAGCGCGAATGCGAACCCCGTCGACGTCAAGGCGACGGCGGTGTACGTCGCGTGTGGAAGCGCGATCGATGTCACGGGTAAGGGCTACGGTATCCAACAGAGCTACAGCAGCTCCGTGTCGACGAACGGTAGCGGCGGGAGCCACATCGGTCTCGGGACGGCGGGCAACGGCGGAGTAGTCGCCGCTGTGTACGGCAGCGTCGAGCAGCCGCGGGAGGCCGGCGCGGGCAGCGGCGGCAGTAGCAGCGGTGCCAACGGCGGCGGCGTCGTTCGTATCGATTCCACCAACGTCTTGAACGACGGCGCGATTCGGGCCAACGGTGCGGCGGCAACGAACTACGGTGCGGGCGGATCGATCTGGATCACGACGAGCACGCTCGGCGGGATCGGGACGATCGAGGCGAAGGGCATCTGCTGCGGCGGCTACAGCAGCGGTTCGGGTGGTGGAGCAATCTCGGTCAACTACAGCACGCTGGCGGGCGGCGCGACGTTGCTCAACAACGCGGTTGCGAACTCGTCGAGCGGCGCGGGCGCAGGCACGGTCTACGTGAACGGGCCGAGCTCGACGTACGGCTCGCTCACGGTCGACGACAAGGGCGGCACGGGCGTGACCCAACTGCCGTCGCTCGGCAACGGGACGGCGCAGGCGGGGAGCACGAGCAACTCGCTCGTCACCGACTACTCGGTCGCAACGGCGATCCCGGGGTACTTCGTCAGTCACTGGGTCGAAGTACGAGACGCGAGCGGGACGCTCAAGGGCTCGTGGCGGATCGCCACGATCAACGGCAAGACAGTCACCCTCACGCCGAACGGCAGCGAGACGATCAGCGTCGCGCCGGGCGACGCGTGGCAAGGCGTGTATCAGTTCGACACGATGTCGATGCCGAACGGGGACTCGGTCAGCAGCGTTGACCCGATCCGGCTCGGCGCGAATGGAGTACTCAACATCACTGGCCCGACGACGGCCGGCAAGTACCTCCAGGTGATGTACCCGATCACGGACACGACGGTGACCATCAGCGGGAACGTGGCGGTACCGGGGATCACGGCGCAGAGCCTGACGGTGACGAGTGGGGCGAACCTGAGCACACCGACGACGAACCCGCCGACGGCGTTGACGCTGAACGTGAGCGGGACGCTGACGGTGCAGAGCGGCGGCGCGATCGACGTGACGGGCCGCGGCTATGGCGTGCAACAGAGCTACAGCAGTTCCGTCTCCACGAACGGCAGCGGCGGAAGCCACATCGGTCTCGGCACGGCGGGCAACAGCGGAACAGTCGCGGCGGTGTACGGCAGCGTCGAGCAGCCGCAGGAGGCGGGTGCAGGCGGCGGGAGAGATAGCGGTGGGGCCAACGGCGGCGGCATCGTACGGATCACCGCAGGGACGCTGGTCGACAGTGGTGCGATCCGGGCGAACGGGGGGTCGAAC